>NZ_JBFUJG010000082.1:0-23758 GCF_056401495.1 Mucilaginibacter sp. P4_E8 | reverse complement strand
GATTATATGCTGCTCATCTATTCTGGCGGAATAGCTAACACGGTTACCTGCCGACTGGACAGTCCGGTGATAYCTCTTGATATTTTAAAAAGGCGCCTGCATACCGGTGTGGCTACTGTTACCCTGTTTTCGCCGGCCGGTGACCCATTATGCGAGCGTTTGTTGTTCGTTCAAAACTATGATCAGTTAGGCCTTGCCTTAAGCGGCAATAAAACTAGTTATGCCAAACGGGAAAAGGTAAATATCAAATTGCAGGCAAAAACACGGGCAGATGAACCTTCGGCAGGGCATTTTTCGGTATCGGTTATCGATGAAAATAAAGTACCGGTTAATGAAAATACGGAGCATACCATACTTACCGATCTTTTGCTAACCAGCGACCTAAAAGGCTATGTAGAACAACCAAGCTATTATTTTACAAATATTGATGAGCAAACCGCGGCTGGGCTCGATCTGGTGATGCTTACCCATGGCTTCCGCAGATTTGAGTGGAAACCACTTTTATACAATAGCTATCCACCCATTACTTACCAACCCCAAAAGGCGCTGGAAATAAGCGGTACGGCAAAAAGTTTGTTCGGGAAGCCGCTGCCAAATGCTACAGTGTCATTGATATCAAAAAAAGAAGGTGCCTATTTGAGCCAGGTATCAGATAATGAGGGTCGGTTCCGTTTCAATAACCTGATGTTTGATGACAGTACAAAATTTATACTGCAAGCAATAAATGTAAAAGGCCAAAATAATACGCGATTAAGCCTTGACACGAATGCTTCTGAACCTACAGTGGTAGCCTGGGCAGATAAGCATAATGATACTGATGCTATGACAACTGCGGATCTGATAACACCCTACCAGTTTGGTAAACCCAAAGGAATAATGTTAAAGGAGGTTAAAATTAAGGACAAGGCTTTAAAAAGATATGATGATTATCGTTCATCATCCTTAAGCGGGCCAGGGCATGCCGACCAGGTTTTTGGCAGGGATGAGCTTGATAAAATAGGCGGCATCCGGCTTTCAGAAATGCTGGCGGGAAGATTAAAAAGAGGTATCAGTTTTTCTAATGGGCAGGCTGCAACTCCAACTGGTAAAATGCTGATGCTTATGGACGGTGTTGAGATAATAAACATTGATGATATTAACCAGCATGATGTGGAAAATGTAGAAATACTATTTGGAGCAAATGCTGCTATATACGGAATGCGGGCAAGTGGTGGTGTTTTGATATTAACAACCCGCCAGGGAGGCGAAAGAGCGGTGAAGGACATACCATCAAAAGGTATTTTACCGATAACGGCCCAGGGGTTTTATAAGGCCCGTGAATTTTATTCGCCTAAATATGATAATGCCGCTTTAAGCAGCCAGCCCGATCTGCGCACTACCATTTATTGGAATCCGGAACTGGTAACAGATCAGGATGGCAACGCGTCATTTAACTATTACAATGCCGATGGGCAAGGCACCTATCGTTTGGTTATTGAAGGGATTGATGAAAACGGCAACCTGGGCCGACTGGTATACAGGTATAGGGTAAATTGAAAAGATTATTTATTCCCCTGAACCGGCGTTGATGCATCCTTATATTTACAACTTATAAAACCAAAAGGCCATCCCTCAGGTATAACTATAAAATAACAAGGCAATGGGAGTTGAAATTGAACGTAAATTTTTAGTGGATCATGAAAAATGGGCGCAACTGGCTAAGCCGGAAGGCAAGCATTACCGCCAGGGTTATATTTTAAACGATGATACCAAAACTATTCGTGTACGTATTACGGACGAACATGGCTATATCACCATTAAGGGAATTACAAAAGGTATTAGTCGCAAGGAGTATGAATATACTATCCCGGTGAACGAAGGGGCTGAACTGCTTGATAATTTTGCGGTATCAGAGCTTACAAAGATCCGTTATCGTATCAGTTTTGACGGTAAAATTTGGGAGGTTGATGAATTTTTGGGCGATAATCAGGGCCTGCTGATGGCCGAAATTGAATTGGAGCATGAAGCTGAAACGTTTAAGTTGCCTCCCTGGATCACAACCGAGGTAACTGACGATAATAGGTACTATAATTCCAGCCTGTCGGTAAATCCGTTCAACAGGTGGAAGGGATAGGAAATTTGCCGTCTATGCACTTTCGGGTAAGGCAAATAGCTGGTCCTGTTCAGACTCATCTTTAACCGTTTTAACATACTTATTGCCTTTGGGACAAACCGCGGGGATCAGCGTTGTTTTGTTGCCATATTCGTCAATAATATAAGCCTCGCCTTCGCTGTTCTTTATCCAGTCGTAAAGTTTCGCACGTTCTGTCATTCCTTTTACGTTGATGCGCTCATTCACCCACTCCAGCGAATCTATTGCTATATAGGGGTTTTCATGTAACCCGGCATCTGTTTTTATACATAATATACGCACTGCCATTTGTTCTTTTGCTTTAATTAATAGGTACTATAAAATTAAAACAAATGACAAAGCAGTAAAATAGGTGTTTTCACCCATTTGGTTTTGCGTAAAACTACCTGATTGGCATTATGAATATAACCGGAATAAACCCCGGAGGCAAGTAATTTTAAGCCCGAAAAATTAAAAAAAGATTGGAGGAGGATCGGCTATAAATTAAAGGGGAGAGGGAAAAAAATAAATATCCTGGTTTAAGGCAAGAACCTAAACCAGGATATTTACAAATATTAAGACCAGCCAGTGCCTTTTTTGGCATTACCGTTTTTAATATGTTCTTCGGCAGTTGCTTTACCCATAATGGCGGCCATTTTATTGCCAGCGCTATCTTTACCGGTTGCAATGTACCTGCCCGATTTAATGTCTATTACCGGATCGATCATTGGTACATTTTTAGTTTTTGTTTTTACTGAATACGCGGTGATACCGCTTCCTTTTTCTGTTGCCATGATAAGTTCTTTTGTTTTTTAATGTTAACCCCATATAAGCCGAATTGTTTCGGCATTAGCTATAATTGGTATTATCGTGTAAACATGCATTAAAATTTTTTAATTCAAAATACCTGTGGTAAATATTTTGTTAACACATCTATTTTTTTGTTAATAACGTATAAACAGCTGTGTCTGCAAAGGCCTCATTATAAAAATGATCCTCCTTAAAATAGGCTTCACGCGCAAAATCATTTTTTTCGAGCAATTTTATCGACGCCGTGTTGCGCGGATCAACATTGGCTTGTATGGTATGCAGGTTCATAACCCCGAAACCATAACTTATAACGGTTTCTATGGCCTCCTGCATAATACCTGCGCCCTGAAAGGCGGGGTTTAGCAGATAACCTATCTCGGCCCGGTAGTTCTCTTTTTCTATTCGCCAAAAACCAATACTGCCAATAAATTGCGACTCGTTTTTGAGTGCTATGCACCAGGTAATGCCGCTGTTGCCGCTCAGCAAATCGTTAATAACTTTTATCAGATTTATAGCATCATTTAAGGTTTTTGTAAGCGGACGTGCTATATATTGCATGATATCGGGATTACTCCGCAGCTCAAAAAGATCGGGAGCATCGGCATAAGTAAACTGTCGTAATACCAAACGCGGGGTAGTTAAAACAGGGAAGGGGGTAAAATTTAAATCAAGCATTAGTTGGCAGATGATAAAGTTACCTGTGTTTTTTTCATCAGGCTGTTGTTAAACTTCACAATGAGTTTAAAGAGATCAGTATACTTAGTAAGGGGTAGGGTAGCGCTGATATCATAAACATCATGATAGGCTTTTATACCACCCAGTGTGTAAATGAAAAAAGCGGGCACACCCTTTTCGGTAAAAAAATAATGATCGCTGTTGGCAGCTTTGCCCCGTGGGTTTACCTTTACCAGGTAATTACCAACGCTGTTGATTTGTTTCAAAGCGGCAAATTCCTGTGGATAAATAGTAGCGTTTACTACGGTGATACCCTCAATTCCGGTGCCGTTAAGGTCTAAATTGATCAGAAAACGGATGCTTTTAAGCGGGATCAATGGGTTTTCGGTAAAGTATTTAGAGCCTAACAGCCCGGCTTCTTCGCCCGAAAAGCAGATGAACGCCATGGTATAAGGCTGCGGATGCGCCGCGTAATACTTAGCCAAACCCAATAATTCACTAACGCCGCTGGCATTGTCATTAGCCCCCGGAAAATAGGTATTGATGCCCATGCCACCCAAATGATCATAATGCGCGGTCATAACCAATACCGAATCGGGTTTTGAAGTGCCTTTTACTACACCACAAATGTTGGCGGTTTTAAAATCGGGGATCACCACATTTTCAATATCAGCATTAATGGTTGCCGGTAATTGTTTTACCGCTTTTTTATCCATTTGTATCAAGGTATAATCAAGGGCTTTGGCTTCAACAGACCAGGTGAGCTTGTCTTCAAGCGATAAAACTATCCGGTTTTGCTTATCAACAAAATGTGTGCTGTCTATCTGGTCCAGTTTGCCTGTTCCGGTTACACCTTTACTATCGGGGCTTACAATATAATCTTTACCAGGCCTAAGCTCCATACCATTGATCAAAACCTTCATTTTGCCCGGAAACGTGTTAACCGGGTAGCTGAATTCCTGCAGATAGCTTTTACCATCCATGGGCTTTACGCCATAAGCTTTAAACTGCGCCGTTAAAAAAACGGCTGCTTTATGCACACCATCATTCGTATAACCACGGCCCCAAAAGTAAGGTGAGGTAAGGGTATCAACCGTTTTACGGGCAAACAGGCTATCCTGTGCCCGTAAGCAGTTGGTGGTTAGTAATAATAAAAGCGCAAGTTTAAATCTCATTTTTAGGGTAAATAAAACGGCTACATAAAACTATCAGCCTCGCGATAGGCTTTGATCAGTGCCAGTTCGCCTTCTTTTCCTTCGCCGGCAGTGCCATGCTCCATACCTATTACGCCTCTATACCCTTTATCGTATATGTGTTTAAATATGTTTTTATAATTCATTTCGCCGGTGCCGGGTTCTTTACGACCAGGATTATCGCCTATCTGATAATAACCTATCTCGTCATAAACCCAATCAAGTGTTTGGATAATGTTGCCCTGGTTACGTTGCACATGGTACATATCATACAAAATTTTACATGACGGACTACCTACCGCCTTGCAAATGGCATAAGCCTGATCTGGCGTGCGTAAAAACAGGTTAGGGTTATCGCTCAGGGGTTCCATTACAATCACCAGGCCGTGCGGTTCTACAATGGCGGTGCCTTTTTTCATGGCTTCAATAACGTTGGCTGTTTGTATGCCAATAGGCAGGTTGCGCACAAAATCGCCGGGGACAACGGTAACCAGTTTACTGTTAATACGTTTGGCTACTTCTACCGCCTCCTTACAACTGGCAATAAACTTATCCAGATAGTCGGCCTGGCCCGATGCCAGCATGTTGGTATCATTGCCTAAACCAGGTTGTACAAAAACGCCCATGCCCATACCAAGTTTGGCCAGTGTATCGCCAATTTTTTTCTGTTGATCTGCCGGGCGCTTTGCCATGCCATTATCTTCAATAGCACGGAACCCCTTATCGTAAGCAAATTTTATCTGGTCAACAAAATCGGCACCGGCATGGTTTTTAAACATGCCATCGTGTATTCCGTAGTTTAGATGGAAGGGTTTGTCGGTATTAGTAAGAGTGTTGCTGCTAACTGCTGCTTTTAAAGCACCTGTTGTAAGTAATGATGCACCTGCAAGCACCGAGCTTTGCACAAAGTTTCTGCGTTTCATAGGCAATTGGATTTGAGGAAGCAATATAAATAAAAAGTTGTGAGTAGCGAGTTTTAGCGTGATGTATGCCGCAGGTAAAGAGAGGCGTGGCAATGCCGGGGTGGTTTTAGGCGAGGTTATTCCAAAAAAAGTCGTATATTTGTATCACAAACGGAAAATTTATTGCTATTTCCCTTATAGCCACCTGCTAATCAATTCTTGTTGATCAGGGTTCATTTTTATCCCCGCTGATACCGTTGCTGCCCGGAAATTAATTGATGATCCTCTTCATGTATGTTAAAATTGGACGTTGGTTCCGTTGATTGGAGTTTTATAGGTTTAAACCGGGGAAAGGCACATTGTTTAACTAAATTTTTAATAAATATGGCTAAATCGCAAGCGACCTTCATGAAAAAACAACTCGAAAAAAATAGGCAAAAAAAGAAAGAAGATAAGGAACAGCGCAAATTGGAGCGCCAGCAAAATGGTGGCGGCAGCGACCTGGAAAGTATGATGGCTTACGTTAATGAATTTGGAGAAATAGTATCAACTCCGCCCGAAAAGAAAGTATAAACTTTCCTTTTACAATTTATGTAGTGTAACAAATAAATGCTTACACTACATAACAAATTGTAATTCTATAGTTAGAATTTCCCCAAAACTGAATTTGTCTGCAGATATTCGCTTGAATTAATAATTCCGATTGAATAACTTTACTGCAACAAAATTCACCCACATGAAACCGATTTATATTTTAGTAACAGGCTTGATATTATTATCGGCAAGTATATTTATTGGTTTCTTTTTCCGGGGCATAAACGATACCTGGTATGGTTTTTTTATGGGCTTGAGCATAAGTGTCTTATTTGTGGGGGTAATTAAATTGCTGAAGATCAGGCAATCGGCAGCGCAAAAAGGTTAAGAACCCCCGATAATCCACCTTATTAAATATCATGTCAGGTAATTGAACCTTTTGCTATTTAAATTGTCATATCCAATATCGATATTTATAAAACAATCATGAAGATAAAACTATGCCTGCTGTTGGCGGTGGGGCTGGGTACCTCGTGCTCGGGCACTCATTCTAATAACACAGATACTTTAACCACAAGCGGCAATCATAAAGATACCGCGTTGGCCAATGCAGCGGATGCGCCGCCGGTAAACATGCAATATTGTTTTTACCATACCGATGGTACACAAGCCCAGGATACTACCTCAGTTAACATGCTGATAAACGGTGATAAGGTAACCGGTAAAATGAGCTGGCTGCCCAAAGAAAAGGATGCGCGTAAAGGAACCATAACCGGTACGCTTAAAGGCAATGCTATTAAAGCCGTATGGACATTTATGCAGGAGGGTACAAAAGATACCCTGGGTGTGGAGTTTCAGTTAAGGGGTAACGCGCTTGCGCAAAAACCTTATCAGTATGATGCTAAAACCGGCCGGCAGCAAACCAATATCCAAGCCGATTACAACGTAATTTACAGCATGAAAAATTGCGGTAATTAGGCCAAAGTATTACATTAGTTAAAAATATAAACCGCTGATAATTTAATATGAAGAAAAGAGAGACCAGTATACTATACCTTGTATTGGGGCTGTACACCCTGATGATTAGCTGGTATTATAACCATTCGATAATCTTATTGCTTATTCATTACCTGTTTTGGCCCGTTTACCTGGTGTATGAAATATTAATAGGTCATTTGGCAAATGGCATGTGGAAAACCATCCCTTTATCGTACTTTAACTAATAAAAATACTTTTTAGCATGAATTGATAAAATGCCCGGCTGTTTAGCCGGGCATTTTTTATGACTTGATTAGCGTTATAGCTTTACAGCGGTGTTAAGCTTTTTCAACCACCACAGCGGTACCATAGGCCAGTACTTCGGTTATGCCCTGCATAACCTCGTTGGCATCATAACGCATGTTGATAATACCATTGGCACCTAATGCCTGCGCGTGTTGTATCAAAAGCTGGTAAGCCTCTTCACGGGCATTTTCGCAAAGCTCAACATAAATAGAAAGCCTGCCGCCAAAAAGCGATTGAAAGCCACCCGCGATATTACCGAGGGCGCTACGGCTGCGTACAGTAATACCGCGTACCACGCCTAAATGTTTAACTACATGATAACCCTCTAAAGCGGTGCTGGTTGTAATAAGTGAAGTATCCATTTGTTTTTAATTATTGGTATTGATGTATTTTATAATTAGATACCTCATTGATCCTATAATTACAAATGAGGCTTTTTTTATTTTAAAGCAGGTTGTCATCCTGAACTTGTTTCAGGATCCCACAGGACAATTATCCGGCACGATGTAGCCCTGAATGTGAGATGCCGAAACAAGTTCGGCATGACTTTCAAGTTTTATGTTTCAGACAAACATTACCTGTATTTACAAAGGTATGAGCTTTGCACAGTGGTTTTTACCTTAAATGAAGTATTGGCTTCAACCTCAAATGATTGCCCGCCGATAAATGTTTGCCAATCCTGTTCGCCGGGCAATAACGCTTCCATTTGTCCCTCAATAATGGTCATGGTTTCGTGGCTCGAAGTGCCAAATTCATATTCACCTTTTTCAATAACACCAATGGTTGAGCGCCCTTGAGCGGTAGTATAGCCCAGGGATTTAACAGTGCCTTCAAAATATTCGTTTACGTTAATCATGCTTGATAATTTTAAGGCCTAATATGCTTAAATAAAATCAATTGTTTAATAAATACCCTATACATATTGCGTAGGCTGCAAAAGCATAATGTTAAAATATGTGAAAAAAGTAACTTTGGTTGTAATTATTACTTCGTAAAGAGCGTTATTTGCATAAAATTTATATATGAAGAAAACTCAACTACTTATGCTGTTGCTTTTATCAGCTATATGTATCCAAAGCTGTAAAAAGGACGTAACTACCACTGCTTCTACAATTTCTGATAAAATACTGTCTGCAAATATTAATGGTACTGCATGGAATCCCGATACCGTAAGTGCCGCAATTACATATAACGATGCTGCTAAAACCAAAACTTTTAACGTAGTTGGCACTGCCACTCAGCAAAGGGTGAGTATCAGTGTAACTATACCAAACAGCACCAATACCAATGATTTTACTTTAGCTACTTATAAAGTTGATGCTACCACCAACGTAGTATTAAAATATTTTACTTACCAACTGCAGCCTGGCGGCGGGTATGATTATACCCAGGTTGGTGTTGTTGAACCCAGCTCAGGCTCGGTGATCATTACCGCTATTGATACAACCAAAAAACTAATAACCGGTACCTATTCTTTTACTGCCAAAAAAGTAAATTATGATAGCGATGGTAATATTATATCTATTGAGATACAGCAGGTTTTATTGGGTACGTTCACCAATTTGCCTTATACTTTTGTAAGTAACTAAACGGCAGTTTTTCAAAGCCTGCATATATATAGTTGAATTAAAATAAATACTTTTTTAGGCGAAGCCTCATGGCAAGGCCGGTAGAATAAGGGTGTACCTTGTTTTAAAATATAAAAGCCTCCTGATACTATTAGGAGGCTTTTTCATTTATGTTAACCCATAGCCGGTTTAATTACCTGGACGTGTAGGTGTGGTTGGTGAAGGTGGTGTTGGCGTAGGGCTTGGTGTAGGTGATGGTGTTGGACTTGGCATTGGTGAAGGTGGTGTTGGTGCCGGATTAGGATCGGGTGTAGGTGTTGGTGCCGGATTAGGATCGGGTGTAGGTGTAGGCGTTGGAGTCGGTGTTGGTGTTGGAGTCGGACTCGGTGTTGTATCTTTAGGTGTAGGCGTTGGGACCGCCGCCGGTGTTGTGGTTTTAGGCGTTTTCTTCTTTTTCTTTTTATCAGGAATAGTATCCGTAACCATTACCGTTTTTTTAATATTTAAACCGTTTGCTTTTTGCTGATCATCAGCTTTATGATTACCTGCAAAAACTACCGAGCAGGTAAATGTCAGTGCAATAGCTGCAACTGTTAATCTTAAATTTTTCATAACGTTTTTCTTTAGATATTTTAAAAATTAACTAATATGATAACGTGGTGAAATGCAGAATGTTTTGATTAATTGACCTTAGTAAGATTTATTGTGCTGATAATGAGCTGTTTATTTGTATTTTTATCCAAGCAAATTAGCCCTTAAATCTGATCCACTTTGTGATCATCCAGTCCGATATTTATACGGGTAAGATTGACCCAAATGTGCAGACTTATATTTAACGGGCGGGGTAAAAAATTCTATTTATCTTCAAAAAATATCACTATACTGCATCACTAATAAACCCATCACCTATGATAAAAACAGAACTGCAAAAAATGCTCGATGGTGAGCTATACGATGCCAGCGATGCGGAATTGGTAGCAGGCCGTTCAAAAGCGCGTAAATTGTTTACCGAGTATAACGCCTTAAGCTATGATGATAAGGATGGTAAAAAAAATATCTTAAGGGAGCTGCTGGGCGGTTTTCAAAATAGTATAGATATACAATCGCCATTTTACTGTGATTATGGCTCTAATATTTTTGCCGGCGATAACCTGTTCCTGAATTTTAACTGTATTATATTGGATTGCGCCCGTGTAACTTTTGGCGACAATGTATTTTTAGCACCCAATGTGCAGATATATACCGCTTATCACCCGGTAATAGCTGCCGAACGCATCAAAGGCCCCGAATATGCAGCGCCCATTACCATAGGCAATAATGTGTGGCTGGGCGGTGGTGTAATTATATGCCCCGGTGTAACCATTGGCGATAATACCACTATTGGCGCAGGCAGCGTTGTCACCAAAAATATCCCGGCAAATGTGGTGGCGGCTGGCAACCCTTGTAAGGTGATCAGAGAACTATAATTTAGAAGCTAAATGGTTATGGCCTCATCAACAGTAGCTATCCGTTTAGCTTGTTTAACACCTTGTTTCAACATCTTCAATTCGGCCACTATAATAAAGCTTACGATCACCAGAAAGCCCCAGGAGCTTATTTTTTGATAGTTTACCATAGCCCAGCCATTGTGCTGGTAGGTATATTTCCAGGCGCCAAGCAGGGTAGCCACATTTTCTGCCAGCCATATAAAAAAACCAATGAGCAGGAATGATAGTATAGTAGGCATACGGTAAGCCCTGCCACCCAGGTAAAATACCACTATTGATCGTCTGAAAAAATAAAGGATCAGTAAACCTATCAGGTATCGTAMGTCATATATAAAATGATTGCTGAAAAAGTTAAGATAAATAAGAACGCCAATAACCCGGGCAGTATAGTGGTGCGGCCAATGCAATATTTCAAGATCAAGCCGCCGCCAGGCCTGGCATAGGTAACTGGCCACGCTGGCATACATAAAACCACTGTATAAAGGCACCCCCAAAAGCTTGGTATAGGCAAATTCAGGATAGGTCCATGAACCATAATGTACTTTAAAAAGCTCCATCATGAGGCCCAAAAGGTGAAAAATGCAGATCACAAGTACCTCGTCGCCGGTTTCAATTTTGGTGTAATACATGGCCGCTTGTATCAATACGCAAGCCATCAGCATAAAATCATACCTGGGCATAACACCTTTAAACAAATGCGAAACGGCCAGCATGGTAAAAACCAGTGCCGGGAACAGGCAAGCTAAAGCTTGCTGCCTAACAAATGTGAAGAACTGGCGGATATCGGTTTTCAATGCTTTAAGATTGTATATATAAATTATCAAGATTTTTTACCTGCGATTTATAAGCAGACGGAAGCAAGGCATCGCGTAAAAAATTATTCAGCTTTATGAGCCTGAATAATTTGTATATTTTCAAAACGGGCAGCAGCCAGGCCACTTTATCTAACGGCAAATGTTTGCGTATCTCTGGCGATACCACCAGCAGTTGGGCCTGTTTTAATACCTGGTAACGTATTGGGCCGAGGTGCTTTTTATACTGGCGGTACAGATCGATAGTTAGTTCGCCCACTACCAGGTTTTGTTGCAGATGTTCCTGGCGCATATGCAGGTATGCAGAATAGCTGCCTGGTAAACCGGTAAGCTGCATTCGTGCGCCAACGCGTTTAAATACAGCAAAAGTTTGGGCTTTTTCAATATTGGTAAGCGGACGCTCCAATAACTCATAGGAGCGGATAGAAAGATCAATAAGCAGGAACAGCACATCGCGGTAGGCCCAGTCGGGTATTTGCTCGCCGCGGCTGGCCTCAACACCTTTGTGAATGGCCGTAATTTTATCAATAGCCCGTAATGCTGCATCCTGCTCCGAAAAAAGGATCTGCCGGGAATAAGCCACGGTTGAAAACAGCCGCCCCAGGGGATCGGCAGGGAGCCGGCCGGTAAAATACAGCCAGTCTACCGCCTTGTTTAGTGCAAATTCGGCAGCAGCACCCGCAAAAATAAACAAGATAGTATCAGCCTTACCCCATATTTTCCGCACTATCGAATCCTTGTCTACAAAATATTCCATGGTTATTTAACTTTTATTTTAGTGGGCCTATGTATGCCGGCATCAGGCACAGCCCTTAGTTTTTCAATAATTATTACCAATGTTATGCCCAAAGTATAGCACAGCATATCCAGCCATGAAAAAGAATGCCCCAGCAATAACAAAGCCGGTCTTGAGTTTTGCAGGCCCAGTAGCCCTACTAAGTTATAATACTGTGATATCTCGGCCGCATAGGCAAATAACAATACGCCGACAGCGGTTTTAAGTACAGGTGCATTTATAAAACTTTTAATAAGGCAATAGATCAACACTACCACCAGCAAATCACCCATATAGGGCCGTATAATGTTGTCATGTACATAACGCTCAATAAGCCCCTCTGCCAGTAAAAGCAGAAGTGCCGGAGTGAAATATTGATAAAATTTAATCATTAAATAAAAGTACTTTGAATTTCAAAGTAAATGATAAATAATGAAATTTGCAAGCGGAACAAGGAATGAAACAGGTTTACGGTCATATTTTATTCAGGCTCACTGGTTATTGATATTCTAAATGGGGAATCAACAGGTAATAATATAAACAAACGTTTGCTATTTCATACAAAGCCGATTATTTAGGGGAGAATATTCGTAGCACTTTTACCCCTAAAAACGAACGTTAGCCGTCCACATCTTTAGTTATATAAGCGGCCATAAAGTAAATATTAATCAGATTAGATTGTTGTTAGCTAAATAGATTATATACCATATTGTAGAGTGTTATGAATAAACTGTATACCAAAATATTCTCAAAAGGTTTAAGGTTTTATATCTCATAAAAATGCACCCTGCAACAAACCATTCCTCCAAAATTTCCGTATTAATATTAAACGATAAAACACAGCGCTTTAGCTGTTTTAAAACCAGTAAAAAGACCTAAGAATTGATAGTCAGATATTTTATTTTTTTGTAATAATTGTATATTTTAGCTGTGTCCCCCAAACCTAAAAATGAGCACAATTACTTATAAATGCAGTAAAGCGTTATGGCTTATTGGCATCATTATACCCTTTGCTATGGCATTTATTTGTGTTGCTGATCTTAATGATTCTAACTGGCCGGTAATATTACCGGTAATTGCCATTCTTATAGCTGTTGCTGTTTATTACTGCAAGCAGTGCTTTACCTATGATTTAAAAGATAAAGCGGCCCTGCTGCTTGATAATGAAAAGCTGATCTATTTTATTGATCATAGGGTGATCTACTGGAAAGATATCATGGATATCAGTTGCGGGAAAGCGCGTGGCCAGGGCCTGTCCATTTTTTTTACTTTAAAAGGCGAAGGGATCCGTAATAGCTGTATCTGTATACCTACCGACTTGGTTGAGGGTAATGACTGGGACATATATAATGATATTGTTGAACGGTATTTTAAAGTGAAAAGCAAGGAACCTTTTTTAACTGCTTAAGTTACAGGGATATTTAAGCGTACTGTCATTGATAGCTCACTGCTTAAATGAATTTGCGATCCCTGAACCGACTGCATATCCAATTACAAGCAATACCACAACTAATATTGACCCTGCAATTAAAACATGATGCCCTGTAGTACGACGGTGTAATGTTTTTTGATAGGCCGCCGTTTTAAATGCTTTAACATAAGCTGAATCTTTTAGCAGCGATGTGTCGCTTACCATTGAGCCGGTAGGTTTAAAGTGGTCAGAAGTATTGGGAAAATGGTGCGCCCTGAATTGACCCATGGTATTACGATCAAGTTTAAAGTTTTTTGCATCGGCATTGGCAATTTCAAACATAGCCGAATCGCGCGAGATAGTTTGTGCATTTGTTCCAAACGCCGCTATCAAGAGCAAGGAAGTAAAGAGCAGGGCTTTCATACTACATTATTAAAATGTAACAATACTGATACAATTTAGAATTAAAAAATCAATAAACAATATTTATTGATAATAATTATTTGATTTTTAGGCGATTGTGAAGTTAACTGTATACTATTAACACAATATTCGTGAAGGTGATAGCCGTAAAAATGATGAGTTTATTGGAGCCTGAAGACTTAGTTGTGGTCGTCTGTGATGAGAAAGCGGAAGTTGTGCGATTCCTTCCCTGGGGGAAGGAGGAGGAAGGGGTTTATACGCTATAAAAGTATGTCAACTGGTCGTAGAAACCCCTCCCTGCCATTACACAACCCGCCGCACCCCTCCCGTGGGGAGGGAATAAACATTTTCAGGCTTCAACCCGCACCTCGCCACCGCCCACTCGTAACAGATCATATTCCACAAACCCTCAACTTTTCCACAATCCCTTAAAACCGCAGCCAATGCATTAACTTTACCCGATTAACAAAAGGAATAACCGCTTGGCTAAAGATACTACCAAAGAAACCCCCTTAATGCAGCAATATAATGCCATAAAGGCTAAGTACCCCGGTGCTTTGCTGCTGTTTCGCGTGGGCGATTTTTACGAAACCTTT
This sequence comes from Mucilaginibacter sp. P4_E8, assembly GCF_056401495.1. NCBI lineage: Bacteria > Pseudomonadati > Bacteroidota > Sphingobacteriia > Sphingobacteriales > Sphingobacteriaceae > Mucilaginibacter > Mucilaginibacter sp. P4_E8. The sequence goes on along the minus strand of NZ_JBFUJG010000082.1, from coordinate 9,178 downwards.
GGCGAGGATGCCGTGAAGGCCGCAGGCATACTGGGCATTGTACTTACCCGCCGTGGCAATGGCGTGGGCACCCACATTGAACTGGCCGGTTTCCCGCATCATTCGCTCGATACTTATTTACCCAAACTGGTGAGAGCAGGGCAGCGCGTAGCCATCTGCGATCAGCTGGAAGACCCTAAAACGACCAAAACCATTGTTAAGCGCGGCGTTACCGAACTGGTTACCCCCGGCGTGGCCACCAATGATAATATACTAAATCAAAAAAGTAATAATTACCTGGCCTCGCTGCATTTTGAAAAAAACACTATAGGCATTGCCCTTATTGATATTTCAACAGGTGAGTTCCTGACCGCGCAGGGTAACAGTGATTATATCGACAAGCTGCTGCAAAGCTTTTCGCCCAGTGAGGTGATATACCCCAAGAGCCGCTCGCGCGAGTTTAAAGATACTTATGGCGACCGCTTTTACACCTACGCCCTTGACGAATGGCCTTACAGCGGCGATTATGCCAACGAAACCCTGCTCAAGCATTTCGGCGTAAAATCATTAAAAGGGTTTGGGATTGATAAGCTTAACCTGGGCATTATTGCCGCGGGCGTGGCTATCCATTACCTGAACGAGACCGAGCATCGCAACCTGCAGCACATATCATCCATAGGTCGTATTGAAGAAGACAGGTATCTGTGGATAGACAGGTTTAGCATCCGTAACCTGGAACTGGTGGGCTCGGCCAACGAGAACGCCCTTACCCTGGTTGATGTGCTTGACCATACCTGCTCGCCCATGGGCGCCCGTTTACTGCGCCGTTGGATAGTAATGCCCCTAAAGGAAATAAAACCCATTAACGACCGCCTGGGCGTGGTGGAGTACCTGATAGCCCAGGAAGAGCTGCGCGAAAACCTGCAACAATACATCCGCCAGATAGGCGACCTGGAAAGGCTCATCTCTAAGATAGGTTTGCAAAAGGCCAATCCGCGCGAGGTTTGTCAGCTTAAAAAGGCATTGATAGCCATTGGCTCCATCAAAAAGATAGCCGAAACATCAGAGAGCCAGCCACTACGGGCCATAGGCGAACAGCTTAACCCCTGTACGCTCATCTGCGAAAAGATAGAACGGGAACTAAATCCCGAGCCGCCGGTCATGATCGTAAAAGGATCGGTAATGCGCGAAGGCATTAATGAGGAACTGGACAGGTTGCGCAAGATAGCTTTTGGCGGCAAAGGTTACCTGCTCGAGATCCAGAAACGTGAGGCAGAATCAACCGGCATACCATCGCTTAAAGTATCGTTCAATAACGTGTTTGGCTATTACCTGGAGGTTACCCATAGTCATAGGGATAAGGTGCCTTCTGAGTGGATCCGCAAGCAAACGCTGGTAAATGCCGAGCGCTATATTACCCCTGAACTAAAAGAATACGAAGAGCAGATATTAGGTGCCGAAGAGAAGATCCTGGCGCTGGAAACCCGCTTATATAATGATCTGCTGTATTCGCTTACCGAATATATTAAGCCTATACAGCTCAACGCCCAGCTGATAGCCCGTTTGGATGTGCTGCTTAATTTTGCTGCCATATCCATCAAAAACTATTACGTAAAGCCTGATATAAATGAGAGCCGGGTGCTTGATATTAAAGGTGGCCGCCACCCGGTGATAGAGAAAAACCTGCCGCTGGGCGAGGAATATATCACCAATGATGTGTACCTCGATTCGGAAACACAACAGATCATCATCATTACCGGTCCCAATATGGCGGGTAAATCGGCGCTGTTAAGGCAAACCGGTTTAATTGTGCTCATGGCGCAAATGGGTTGCTTTGTACCAGCCAAATCGGCTTCAATAGGGGTGGTTGATAAGATTTTTACCCGGGTAGGGGCGTCGGACAACTTATCATCGGGCGAATCGACCTTTATGGTGGAGATGAACGAAACGGCCAGTATTTTGAATAACCTGTCGGACAGGAGCCTGATCCTGCTGGATGAGATAGGCCGCGGTACCTCCACGTACGATGGTATTTCCATCGCATGGTCCATTGCCGAGTACCTGCATAACCACCCAACTGCAAAAGCCAAAACGCTTTTCGCCACCCATTACCATGAACTTAATGAGCTGAGCAATACTTTTAACCGCATCAAAAACTTTAATGTATCGGTAAAAGAGGTTGGTCACCAGATCATTTTCCTGCGTAAGCTGGTACCCGGCGGCAGTGAGCACAGTTTTGGTATTCACGTGGCCAAACTTGCTGGTATGCCCCCAAAAGTATTGAGCCGTGCCAACGAAATTTTAAAGAAACTGGAGAACGAACGCACCGGTGGTGAACATATTAAGGAAAGCATCCGTAAGGTGCAAAAGCAGGCCGTACAGATGCAAATGTTTTCCATTGATGATCCTGTACTGGTCAAGATCCGCGATACATTAAATAATCTCGACGTTAATACCCTAACCCCGGTTGAGGCCCTGATGAAGCTGGATGAGATACAGCGGGTGATAAAGAGTTAAGGTGGAGGTGCGGATAAAAATAAAAGAGCCGGGCAATAAATGTCCAGCTCTTTTACCTTAGTCTACGCTCAATTTCCCTTCAATAGAATCATCCAAAGTTTTGCCCATTGCTGCACCAACCAATTGCTTTGCGAAGGCAATAGCGTTACCGTGTTTATTGTCCCAATAATAGCCCTCAGTTGGTTCAACTTTAATTACGGATATACGCGGGTCACCTTCACCTTCGGTAAACCATACTTTTAGTATCGGTTCCCAAAGCTCTTTGATCTTTTCCTTATCATCGTTAACTGTGGCTATGCCGTAAATATTCAGAAAGTCGGAATGTGCCGATCCCTGGAATAGCAGGTGAACCATGGGGTCTTTGGAAAGATCGTGGTTCTTATGGCTGTCCTTCGAGCTCAGGAACCACAGATTCCCGTCATCGTCAATTTTTTGTACAGCCATTGGCCGCATGGAAACAGGAATACCTGTTTTGATGTTACTCAGAAAAAAGCAGCTTTTTGCGCTGTCAACCAATTCTTTGATCTTGGCTATCGCCTCCGGGCCGCCCAGATCTTTGTAATTATCCTCTGGTTGTTGTTGGTTAATACTATCCATTTTTAGAATGTTTTAATAGGTGATTGTTATATTGACAACCCATCAAAACACTTATTGTGTGGCTATAATTAACTTTTAGGATAATTAATTATTAAATACGAGAAATCTGGATCAGGGCGCAAACACCACCATTCTATCCGGATAGCGCATAGCGTATGATGAAACTATATTTTTGATATAGTCATTACCCGGATAAGGGGTAAGGTAATTTTTTAGCTGCTGGATATTATTGGCATCAAAGTAATGGGAAATATAACCCATGCCATAAAACTGGCCTTTCTCCACCAATATACAGCTGTGTTCGTCGCCGGTGCGCCCTTCATCGCGGATGGCATAGGTAGGCAGAGCTTGTTTAAGCTCGTTAATGGCGTTATTTACTTTCAGGTTATACTCATTAACCGGCTCAACACCTTCGCAGGCACAAGAGCTGCCGTTGGCGCCCAAACAGGGATCATTGTTTTTTTGTATAAAACACAGCTTAGGGCAAAGGCTAAAGGCCTCAATCAGCTTGTTTAATAAGTTGTAACCTTCTAACAGGGAGTTACAGGTATATATTGGATCGCTGTATTTACGGCGTTTATCAACTGCCAAACGTAAATAGCCGCGCTGGTCCTCAAAAGCATAAAGGCAATAAGCGTTTTCGAAGCGTTTTAGTGAGCGGTTATACTTTGGCCACAGGCGTTTGATCTCGATAGCCTCCAACACAAAAGCAATCAGCTCGGTTCCGCAAACCTGATGCGTAACCTGACAAATGTTGCGTAAAAACTCCTGTCGTTGCAGGCCCGGGTTATTGCCCGTAAAATGACTGCTTACCCGTTTTTTGATATTTTTAGCTTTACCCACATATATCACTTTGCCTTTTTGATCATGAAAATAATATACACCCGGTCCGTATGGCAATTGGTCTATATTCGTTTTGGGCAAATTGGGCGGCAATAACTGCTCTTTAGAGTTTTGTTTTAAGGCACTTTTAATATGACCATTACTATCGCTGTTAAGCAGCAGTGTAAACAGCTCGGCCGTTGCTTCCGCATCGCCTGCGGCGCGGTGGCGGCTTTCATTATCAATGCCCAAATGCCGGCATAAACGGCCGAGGCTATAGGATGGCAGACCCGGCAATATTTTACGGCCCAGGCGTACGGTACACAGTTTATTGCATTGCAGATCATAACCCGCCGCTGCCAAATGATAACGTACAAATGAATAGTCGAAATTTACGTTATGGGCTACAAATATTTTTCCGTGAATCAGGTGGTAAACATCGGCTGCAACATCCTCAAAAGGAGGGGCGCTTTGTACCATCTCGTTAGTGATACCGGTTAATGCGCTGATATAAATAGGGATCTCTTTATACGGGTTTACCAGGGTTTCAAAGCGCTTAACCACCTTTTTACCATCATGTATGCATATGGCAATTTCTGTTATGCCATTAGCGCTGGCGTGCCCCCCGGTAGTCTCAATATCAACAATTGCATACATAATTCAAATGTAATACAAGTTTGCTAATTGTTTTAGTTTTTTTTTAGATAAAGGATGGAAAGATAAAAGACAAAGGACGGAAATAAAGGATAAAGACAAAAGATAAGGGGATAAGCAATAAATTGGCTTGCCAAATAAAAAATACGTCATTGCGAGGTACGAAGCAATCCCCAATTAGCAGAGTCGCTCTGTATAGCATAGAGATTGCTTCGTTCCTCGCAATGACGCGCGGGTACAGAAAAGCCCTGAAAGATTCATCTTTCAGGGCTTTTGTATTGTCTTTATCCTTTGTCTAAAAGTCTTTCATCTAAAAGTCCTTCGTCCAAAAAAAAACTATTTTTTCTTAGGCTGTACTTGTTGCTGGCGCATCATTTCTTCCATGCGAGCTCCAAAACCTGATTTCTTCTTTTTAGGATCATCCGGTTTCTTTTTGTTCTCTTGTATCTGGGCATGTATCTTTTTGTCATCAACCATGAATTTGATCAGGTATTGTTGTAAAAAGGTAAGCATGTTAGCCAGGAAGTAATAATAGTTCAATCCCGCAGGGTAGCTGTTAAGGGTAGCCAGGAATATGATTGGTGTAATGTAACCAATGTATTTCATCTGACCGGTTGCACCCGAGATCTGGTTATTAAAATAAGTATAGATCAGGGTTGATATGGTCATCAGTAAACACATTAAGCTAATGTGCTCGCCAATAAGCGGGATGTTAGGGAAGGTAACCACCGCATCATACGTCGACAGATCATGCATCCATAAAAAGCTTTCGCCCCTAAGCTCAAATAGGCTTGGGAAAAAGCGGAAGAACGCGATTACGATAGGCATTTGTATGAGCAATGGTAAACAACCACCTAATGGGTTTACGCCCGCTTTTTTATAGAGCTTCAAATATTCCTGCTGTAACAGGGTAGGGTTATCTTCGCCTACTTTAGCCTTGATCTCATCCATCTCGGGCTTCAGCACGCGCATTTTGGCCATGGAAAGATATGATTTGTAGGTAAGCGGTGATAAAACCAGCTTAAGTACAATGGTTAAGGCCAAAATGATGAGTCCGTAGTTCCAGTTAAACTGTTTCAGGAAGTTAAATACCGGTAATACAGCAAACTGGTTAATATATTTTAATGGTCCCCAGCCCAGGTCTACCAGTTTTTGCAGATCATTTCCTTGAGCCTTTAGAGTAGAATAGCGGTTAGGTCCAAAATAAAATTCCAATGGTACCGTGCCATCAGTAGCACGTGCAATGGTCAGGTCAGCTTTCATTTGCTTAACGTCGGCCGTATCGGTAACATCAGTACTTACAGCTAAGTTTGATTTGCTGATACCGCCTTTGGAAATCAGCACGTTCGAAAAGAAGTGTTGTTTAAACGCAACCCATACCATTTTTTTATCACCGATTTCTTTTTGGTCATCTTTAGATACGCTCAGATAATCATCATGATTTTCGGAATCGTAATAATATACGGTTGAATACTGACGCTCTTGTTTGATGTCTTTTTCCTGTTTGTGCAGACTGGCTGCCCAGTTTATGTTAACAGAACCGCTGTTATTGATAACGCCATCAAGCCCGGTTGGTTTAATGGTTAAACCCAATTTATAGCCTGTACCTTTTAATGAGTACACATAATCAATATACTGAGTAGGGCTGTAGCTTAAGCGCAGAGTAACCGAAGCCGAATCTTTTTCGGCAACTTTAAGTTCAGGAACGCTTGCAGTAAAGTAATACTCGTCGGTTTTGATGTTTTTATCGCCTGCGGTAAAGTTTAAACCAAAATGAGTTTGGGGGCCGCTAAAAAGAACAAGTGGCTTTTTAGTATAGGTTTTAAAGTTTTTTAACTCAACAGAAGCAACTTTACCACCGCGTGTGCTTAATTTTACAAGCAGGTCCTTATTTTCCAGGGTTATCAGCTTTTCGCTGACTACAGATGCTGCGCCAAACGGACTTTTTAAAGTAGCCGAATCAGTTACGGTTGTTTTAGCAGCCGTTTTGCTGGTATCAGACTTTGCTGCAGCAGGCGTGTTTGCTTTAGCCAGACCGGCCTTTTTTAAAGAGTCCTGCTGCTGTACCAGGCGTTCTTTTTTAAGTTCGGCATCAGATGGCTTTAAAAAATAAATCGAGCCAGCTATAATAGCCATGATCAGGAATAATCCTGTAAATGTATTTCTATCCATTACTTATTGTGTCGAATGATCAGTTTTATCAATTATTGATCATCACTGTTAAATTTTCGTCTTTATTTCTCAGATCTATTCCGCCTTCGTAAACCGATTTTAAATTGGTAAGGTAAAACGCCCATCCATTTGAGCAACCTAACCTTACATACTTTTTGGAGTTATCATCAGTAGGAATATTGTGGTGTTTTAATTCAATTATCGTATATCCGTTCTGTTCTGTTAAATTAATATCAACCAGGCTTTCACCTTCAAAAGTAAATTGTATAAAATTCTTCCCGTTTGCCTCTTTAATAATTCCGGGCATAGGATCAGGGAATAAATACCAGTACCATTTATAGGAACACCCTTTATTAACCTGATCGTTAGATGCCAGAAGTTTGTTTTTGTTAGTATAAAATTCAGCTTTTTCTAAAAACCACCTTTCCACGTCGCCAGAGCGGGTCCAGGCATCGTAAATATCTGCCAGATCTGCTTTAACGGCAATCCGTTTAGTAAACGAGGTCCAGTCAAAATCTTTCATCCTTCTTAGCTAAACTCTTTATTCGCACTTATTTCTTGCGGGCGTAGGCCAACGAAGCGGCGACAAAGTTAATAAAAAGTGGATGCGGATTTGCAACTGTTGATTTTAATTCGGGATGAAATTGCGCGCCCACAAAAAATGGGTGATTTTTTAGCTCTACTATTTCTACTAAATTGTTCTCGGGATTAATGCCTGATGGTATCAATCCGGCTGTTTCGTATTGTTTCAGGTAATCGTTATTAAACTCATAACGATGCCTGTGGCGTTCTGAAATGCGATTTTTGGCATATATGGCTGCTGCCTTGCTTCCTTTTTTCAAATCGCAGGGATAAGCGCCCAGACGCATGGTGCCACCTTTGTTTGTAATAGTTTTCTGATCTTCCATCATACCTATTACCGGGTATGGGGTTTCAGGGTTCATTTCGGTACTGTTGGCATTGTTTAAGCCTAATACATTGCGGCCAAATTCAACAACAGCACATTGCATACCTAAACAAATCCCAAAGAAAGGGATATTGTTTTCGCGCACATAACGTATGGCCTGTATTTTGCCTTCAAAACCACGCTCGCCAAAGCCCGGGGCAACCAGCACGCCATGTAAGCCTTTCAGGCGTTCAATCGCGTTTTCGGGGGTCAGGGTTTCTGATGGTATGTACTCCACTCTTACCTTGCACTCCATCTTAGCGCCGGCATGTATAAAGGCTTCGGAAATGGATTTGTAAGCATCCGGCAGCTCTACATACTTACCAACAAGCGCTATACGAACATCGGCAGTTGGGTTTTTTAAACGGCCAAGAAAATCTTTCCAGGTCTCCAGATCGGGCTCAAGCTTGTGCGATAATTTTAGTTTGGTAAGTACGGTTTTATCCAGCTGCTCTTTCAGCATCAGCAAAGGCACATCGTAAATGGTTGATGCATCAATTGATTCAATAACCGCGTTGATATTTACATTACAAAACAGGGCTATTTTTTTGCGGATATCATTAGTAAGGTGGTGTTCTGTACGGCAAACCAAAATATCGGGCTGTATACCATATTCCAGCAACATTTTTACAGAGTGCTGAGTAGGCTTGGTCTTTAACTCGCCAGCCGCTGCCAGAAAAGGCACCAGTGTAAGATGAATTACCAGGGAATTACCTGATCCAATTTCCCACCTGAACTGGCGTACAGCTTCAATGTAAGGTAATGATTCAATATCGCCCACGGTACCACCCAGCTCAGTAATCACAATATCATATTCGCCGCTTTCGCCCAGGATGCGGAAATTTCTTTTTATCTCGTCGGTAATGTGCGGTACTACCTGTACGGTTTTACCCAAAAACGCGCCTTCACGTTCTTTATTGATCACATTTTGGTAAATACGACCAGTAGTAATGTTGTTTGCTTTTGATGTAGGGGTATTTAAAAAACGTTCATAATGGCCAAGGTCAAGATCTGTTTCGGCACCATCTTCGGTAACATAGCATTCTCCGTGTTCATAAGGGTTCAACGTTCCCGGATCAATATTGATATAGGGATCAAACTTTTGAATAGTGACACGGTAACCGCGCGATTGAAGAAGTTTAGCTAAGGAAGCTGAGATAATACCTTTTCCTAACGACGAGGTAACGCCGCCCGTAACAAAAATATATTTAGTCATGATTTTTTTTGAAAATGGCCCCGGTTTTATGCCGAAACCAAATGTTTGTGTACGGGATACAAAAGTAAGAAAAAATTTAGGCTTTGCGACCTGTTTTTTTAGAAAAATGGATGGCGTAGTGTTCGTTATTAGGAATTATACATTTGATACAAATATGTATTAAGTTTTAGCCTATGGCCGTTGTCATTTCGACGAGGAATGAGGAGAAATCTTATACGACCTGCAAATTCGTTTTGTATATTATACAAGATTTCTCTTTCGCGCAGCGCTCATGC
>NZ_JBFUJG010000081.1:0-23769 GCF_056401495.1 Mucilaginibacter sp. P4_E8 | reverse complement strand
CTGTAGCATCTGATGAACCAACATCCAGCTTAAAAGTACCGTTTAACCCTGTTGAGGTGGCCTTGCCACCACCCTTTAMGCCTATAGAAGCACCAATAAGGGGTTCTTTGGTATTGGCATCAACAATTTTACCGGTATAAACTGGTGCAAGCATAGTTTTAGACGGAACAGCGGTTGTTTTAACCGGTGCTTTTTCTTTAAGCACAATGGTATGGCCAACTATGGCGTAGGTTAATGGCTGGCCCTTAAATACTTTTTCGAGCACTTTTGCCAAAGACTGATCTTTTACATTTACCGATACCTTATTACTGCCGGCAAGCAGTTCTGTTTGCATGAAAATATCATAACCGCTTTGCTGTTCAATTTTGTTTAAAACAGTTTCAAGGCTCGCGTTTTTTTCGGTTAAGGTAATATTCTGGCTAAAGCTCGCGGCACTGATATGAAGGCATACTGCAAATAGTAAAGCTGTGATAAGTTTGATCCGCATAATAAATTTCCTTTTTGTAGCCGGGTTTATCCGGGAAAAACAATGGGTAAGCTTATTAATTTTATTTACCCGCATGCTTTCGCACACGGACGCTGGAAATGTAGAAAAATCCATACTTTTGTTTGGGTTGTTTAGTAAAAAGTGTATTAGTCAATATGATTTATATGGTCAGCCCGATATTTGGCCGGAGGTGCTCGTAACACTTTCCGGCTTTTTTATTGGCCAAACCCGGGTACCGGCCTCGCCGGTTGCCGTAATTGGTTGGTTATGATTTTACAATAATCTTCCCTCCGTTAATTGTGAAGTTTATACCGCTTGTTTTTAATATTTGAAATATCTCCGAAACAGGCACGTTCCTGGAGATCCGTCCCCGGTAATGTTTTTGAGCTACATTGCCCTGGTATTCCACATCCACATCATACCATCTTGATAGCTGGCGCATAATTGTACGCAGGTCGGTATTCCTGAACATGAACTTTCCATTTTTCCATGCTACAGCCTCGTCTATATCGGCATCTTGTTTTATATCGATAGCAGTTACGGTATTTACTGCTTGCTGGCCGGGCTTAAGTTTTACAGTAAGCTGGTTTGTATTGCCGGTAACCTTTACACTGCCTTCCAGTAAGGTTGTTTTGGTGGCCGCCTCATCAGCATAGCTGTTAATATTAAAGTGTGTACCTAAAACTGCCACTGTTTGGTTTGTTGTTTTTACAAAAAATGGTTTACGCGCGTCTTTACTTACCTCAAAATAAGCTTCGCCAGTTAGCTCTACCCTCCGCTCGTTACCGGTAAATGCTGTTGGGTATTTTAATGATGATGCCGCATTTAACCATACCCGGGTACCATCTGGTAAAACCACTTCATACTGCCCCCCACGTGGGGTAGTTAGGGTATTCATAGCTATAGCTTCAGCAGGTGTCTGGCCTGTGGCTATTTGATCGGTAGGTGTGGCTTTATAGATCACCTCCCCACTTTTGTTTTTATTAATGATTACATTTTTCTGATTGGCAATTTTCCCTTGTTTGGCATCGTCCAAAATTATTTTTGATCCGTTGGCCAGGGTTAATGTAGCCTTGTTACTACCTGGCAAGATATCCTTTTGCTGATGGGCCAAAGTTTTAAGGTCCTCATTGCTGCGATATTTACTTAAAGTAATACCCAATGCCATCAGTGTAATTACGGCTGCCGCGTAGCCTAACCATCTCCTGGTTACAGCCGGTTTATTTTCAGGAGTTTTATAGCCTGTTTTTTTAACTATATTTTTCCAGGCTTTAGCTTTATCGGTTACTGAAAAGGCTTCAAACTCGTTATTAATTATGGCTTCGTCGGTTAGTTTTTTGAATAATTCCTGGTTACGTACATCTGATTGAAGCCAATGCTCCAGTTCCTCTTTTTCCTGTGGCGTGAGTTCATTACGCTGATGTTTCGCGATCAGGCTGCCCAGGTCAAAATATGGTTTGTAATTATTCATAATTCCTTTTCGTACATAAAGACACCTCACCATTTAAAAAGGATAAAGGAGTGTGCATTTTTTTTAATTTTTTTTAAGAAAGATTTTGAGAATGGTATTCCCGGAAGAAAACCCGGTTTTTTTTAAAGAAAGAAGTATAACCTATTTAAGAGCTGCAATGGTAAGCAGAACAAAGCAGGTAAACACCTCGGGCGTAAGTTTTACCCGAAGCAACTGAAGGGCTCTCTGTTTTTGCTTTTTTACTGTATTTATTGACATATTTAACTCGTCGGCAATTTCATGGTTCTTTTTACCATCAAAATATCCCATAATTGAAATTACCTTATAATTAGCCGGTAAAGCATGAACCGCCGAATGAATTTCGGCTATTGCTTCTGCTGTAATAATCGCTTCAATTACCGGTGGCTCCTCCGGCTCGGCGTTGCCTTGTTGTTGTATATAGCCATCTACAACTTTATTGTGCCTTATGGTATTGAGGCTTGCATTGCGTACCGTACTGTATAAAAAGTTCTTTATAGCTATTTTATTCTGGATCACCGTTTCGCGCTGGTGCCAGTATTTTATAAAGGAATCCTGAACAATGTCTTCGGCTTGATCTTTATCTTTGATCAGTTGTAAAGAGAAGTACACCAACCTGTCATAATATTCCTTAAAAAGAACATCCAGATCAACCTGTTCAGGCAATCCGTTTGCATTACTTTTATGCGTAAATATTTCTTTTACAATGCTCATCTATCCTTTGCAGAAATAATTAATTAGATTTTACGGGCTGCACTAATGGTATATGTAAATATCTGCCTCAAAATTGAGCTTTAGGTGTTCAATTTAGGTTAATTCCGGGTTAATAAATAGCACCTAATTGGTAACTTTTCAGTTGCAAATAAAGGAGTGTAAATTTAATGGGGTGTCATTTCGCAAAAATTCTATGTATAAAAGAAAAAGCGCTTCATAATTAATTATGAAGCGCTTTACTTTTTTACTTGTTTTGATCATTATAGCTTAACGGTAAGCTTTATTTATAACCCGGATTTTGATCCTGCGGAGTTATCTGAGGATTCAGCTTCATTTCGCTATCAGGTATAGGGAAAAGTGTATTAAACGGCTGAATTGTTCCTGATTCCTTTGCCCATTTATTACGGGCTTTTACCAGCTCAAGGAGTTTTCCGGTACGGATCAGGTCGATACGGCGCCAGTTTTCGGCAAAAAGCTCTCTGATACGCTCTTCCATGATATTGGTACGGAAATCAACCTGCGACATCACGTTCCATCTTTTATCATTAGGCAGAGTGCCGCCCCAAGCGCGGGTACGTACATCGTTAACCACTGCTACCGCATCGCCTGTTTTATTAAGCTCGTTTAAACATTCGGCATAGCAAAGCTTAATATCAGCTAAACGAAGCACAGGAATGTTTTTTCCTGAGTTCCACTCATTGTTGATCTTGTTATCAGTGTGCTTGTCTGTACGGAAATCCTCATATTTTTTGATGTGAGGTTTCAGTTCGTCATAATCGTTGCCCAGATCTTCCCATAAAATTGGGTCAAGCGTAGGCGTTTCTCCGTAATAGGTGAAGTCATAACGGATGCTTTCGTTGCGACGAAGGTCGCCATCTTCCCACACACCGCCGTTGGCCACAGTTTCATAGGCATGAATAGTTGGAACAACTTTGTCATATCCTGAATAATAACAGCCATCCCCAAAAAATGCCTGCACGGCACGTGAGCCGATCTGGAACTGTAGTTTATTGTTGTTAGGATAAACCGGGCTGAACTGGAACTCCAGGATAGACTCGGCCGTGTTGCCTTTTGCATAATCCCACAAATCTTTGTAAGGTACCAGCGTATATCTTCCCATCATCTTTTCAAAAGCTTCGCGTGCTTTATCAAAGCTGCGTAAACCGGTTGATTCCGGAGCCGACATATAAGCTTTACCCAGCATAGCGAGTGCCGCTCCGCTGGTAGCCCTGCCCGGATCATTTGTTTGCGGACAAAGGGTTGATGCCCTGGTCAAATCGTTGATGATAAAAGCCCAAACATCTTTAAGCGGCTGGCGGCGGAAACCCAGCTCTTTTTCGCGGTTCAGGTCACGGATGGGTATTTCGCCCCAGTACATCGCCAGCTCAAAGTCAACAAAGCCTCTTATAAAATAGGCCTCGCCTAAAACATGCGCTTCTTTGCTGTCGGGGGCGATGCCTGGTTTATCAATACCTTTAATGATCTTGGCAGCCTCGTTTATAACCGGCCAGCGCAGATTCCACTGGTTGGCTAATTGGTTTAACAGCGAGTTGAGATTACCGTCATACCGGTCAAGACCTCCTTTTGCAGCGTCGCTTTTCATTTGAAAAGCGCCCTGCTGCAATTCATCGGTACCCATCATGGTAATAAGGCCCTGCTCGTCTGTACGTATGTTTTTCCAGCTGCCGTATATCCCTTTGAGGCTTGTTTCGGTGAGGCCGATGTCTGAATACACCTTGCTTTCATCCACCTTGGTCAAACTCTCCTCGGTGAGAAATTTTTTGCAGGAGGAGGCTGAAATAATTACCGCTCCGGCTATGAATATCTTTATAATGGTTTTTTTCATGATCTTTTGCATTGACGTTTAGAATCCAAAATTTACCCCAAGAACAAACGTTTTCACAGGCGGGTAGCCATAATCGCCGGTTTCTGGGTCAAGACCTTTGTATTTAGTGATGCAGAACAGGTTTGAACCAGTCACATATACACGCAGGCGGTTAGCATGCCAGTTGTTAAGTATAGATTGCGGCAAGTTGTACGCTAACGTTAGCGCCGATAAACGCAGGTATGAAGCGTTTTGCAAGCTATAATCCAGTTCAGAAGGGTTATACCTGTTATAGCTGGTATTGCCAATTACACGCGGTATATTGGTATTGGTGTTGGTTGGTGTCCAGCGGTTAAGCAGATCTATTGATGCCATGCTTTCACCAATACTGTTCATTGTGCCCTCATAAAAGTTGCTGATTTTTTTAGCACCATTAGAGTAAACAAAAACAGCGTTTAAGGCTACACCTTTATAAGACAGATCGGTTGAAAAGCCCCCGTAGAATTTAGGGTCTGATTTACCTACTACTTGTCTGTCATATTGGTTAACAATACCATCTTTTACGCCATTAGGACCAGAAACATCTTTAGCGAAAAGGTCGCCAAGGCCTACTGTTTTACCGTTGTAGTTGATGTTTTCCCACTCAGCACGGTTTGACTCCTGGGCTATACCACCAGAAACATAGGTGTAGATATTGTTGAGTGACTGGCCAAGGAACACGTTGCCTGTACGACTATCTTTAGATGGGTCAGTGTTATAGATCTCTTTGGCATTTCCGTATAGTTGTTTTACGGTATTTTTATCAAAGGAGATATTACCAGACAGTGTCCAGTTCCAGTCCTGACTTTTAACTATCTGACCGCTTACTGAAATTTCTAAACCTTTGTTATTTACGCGGCCAATGTTTTGCCACTCATGGGTGTAACCGGTAGTGGTAGCTAATGAACGATCAAGCAACAGGTTATCGTTGTTGATGTAGAACGCATCGGCAGTAACATTAAGTCGTGAGTTCAGGAACGCCATTTCGATACCCAGGTTGCTTTGTTTTTGCTTTTCCCAGGTAATGTTTGGGTTACCGCGGAGGCCGTCGTTCACGATAAGCGCGTTGCCATTATCAATCCTTGAACCATATAGTGTTTGGAAGGAGTAGTTGTTAATATCCTGATTACCTACCACGCCGTAGCCAACACGCAGTTTTAATTGGTTAAATACTTTCTGGTCTTTCATGAAATCCTCGTGTGTAACATCCCACGCGGCTGAAAATGAAGGGAAAATACCCCAGCGGTTATCTGCCGCGAATTTTGACGAACCATCATAACGAGCAGTAGCGGTCAGGAAATACCTTTCGTCATAACTGTAGGTAGCACGGGCAAAAACCGAAAACAGTGAATACCTGTAAAAGTCTGATCCTATTACCGTTTTATCAGTTGCAGCTGCACCACCAAGATCATAGTATAGCAGATCATCGCTGGCAAACCTGTCGCCTTGTGCTTTGGTATAATCATAACTGCGCCTGTTGGCAGTAGTACCTAACAAAGCAGAGATCCTGTGTTTGGAGTTAATGGTGGTGTTGTATGAAACGGTATTGTCCCATTGCCAATACAGGTCGTTCGTGCGTTCGTGCTTGGCGCGTGCATCGCCGTTATTTTGCCTGATGGCTTCCTGTATGTTTTTAGGAGTAAACTCAAACCAGCTTTGATTGGCGAAATCAACCGCGTAGGTTGAACGTATATCCAAGCCTTTTATAGGGTTAACATTGATATAGTTTGATGATACCAACCTGTTCCTGTTTTGTTTACGGGTAACATCAAGCGAGTTGAATGGGTTATAATCGTTGTTGTTTTGCTCACCATGTGAACGGTAGTACACTGTAAGGTAATCTGCAGTATACCGGGTATCCGGCGCGCGGTACGGATCATAGTTTAACAACGGATTGGCATTAAGTGCCTTGTTATATACATCGTCAGAAGGCAGATCATCATCTGTACGGGTAAAGCCGGTATTGGTACCTACTTTTAACCACTTTTTAACATCGTACTCGGCGTTAAAACGACCGGTATACTTATTTTGATTTACTTTTTGAATAAGACCTTTTGTGCCAGCGTAACCAAGGCTCAGATAAAATGTACCTCTGTCAGATCCTCCTGAAAAGCTTAAAGCATGGTTTTGCTGATAACCGGTACGTTTTACCTGATCGAGCCAGTTATAGCTTTTGCCACTGGTATGAGTATCAAATTCCTCGTTCGAGAAAGCAGGGTTGGGCTTTTCTGGAGTACCGCGTACCAGTAAGGTGTTATTGATATAATCCTGCCTGTTTGCAGTAGGGTTATCTTTTAGGTAACCGTTTGCATAAGCATCCAGCCTTAAATCAAACAGCTGATTGGCATTAAGGGTCTCGGGCATTTTGGCAAAGTTGGAGAAACCAGCCCAGCCGTCATAAGTTATCACGCCATCGCCAGCTTTCCTTTTACCTTTTTTGGTAGTAATAACCACCACGCCGTTTGCACCGCGCGAACCATAAAGGGCGGTGGCAGAAGCATCTTTTAATATCTGAACAGAGGCTACATCATTCATGTTGATGGAATTAAAGCCCCCCTGGTTGTTTTCCATAACCAAACCATCCACTACATAAATAGGTTTTGAGCCTGAGTTTATGGTATTGGTACCACGTATTTTAATGGTTGCATCGTCACTTGGTTTTGAGCCGCCGCCAATAAATACACCAGCCACACGACCTTGTAATGCGCTGTTAACATTAGTAACCGGGCGCTCCTGCAATGTTTTGGCATCCACGTTGCTTACAGAACCCGTAAGATCGCCTTTTTTGAAGGCGACACCTACTACAACAATTTCCGCAAGGTTGCTGTTGGAAGCTACCATAATGATGTTCATAGGCTCGGCTTTGGCGGGCAGTTCCTGGGTGTCAAAACCTATGGCGCTAAAAACCAGTGTTGTACCCGGGGCCACGTTCAGCGTAAAATTACCGTTGACATCGGTAACAGTACCTGTTTTGGTGCCTTTAATGGTTACTGTAACGCCTGGAGCCGGCTGGCCTTTGTCGTCAACAATTTTACCACTGATGGGTGCCTGGGTCATATCCAGATCAAAGCGTTTAGTAATTGCTGCAGGCTGGTTGTTCATGCTGCTGATTACAATAACATCTCCGGATACCTCATAAGTAAGATTAAGCGGTGTAAACAGTTGTGTTAATACTGTACCTAACGGCTTTTCTTTAAAAGAGGCATTTACCTTCTGGCCTTCATTAATAAGTACCGGGCTAAACACAAAATTAACATGATATTTTTGCTCCAGCTTTTTTATTATTGTTTTAAGTGCAACGTTGTTTTCGCTTACAGAAACCTTTGTATCTAATATAGCCTGGCCTTTAACATCTTTGGCAAGGGCGCTTCCCAATAAAGAGAGACTTAATGTTAACTGTAAAAATGTGATCTTCATTATTTTTACGAGTATAGGTTTATATTTCATAAATTTGGTAAGGGTTAATAATTCGTTAATAACTTGACAAAAAAGCCCCGCTCAACCTTTTAGAGGTTGCAGTAAATGGGTATCAATCATTTTGGGGCTAAACATTTGGACCGGCAGTACCGCAAATATTGCCGGTTTTTTTTGAGGGAATTTATGTAGTTTTTTTTCTCATCATATCATTTGGAGTTAATAATAGGTTAATTGGTTGGGGTAACGTTTAGGTTTTGGTTGTCAATAATAATGCGGCCATCAGTAAACTGGCACGAAACATTTATAGCCTTGCATATCAATTTAACTTTTTCGTCCAATGGCCTGTCTGAAAGAGAGGCCGTTAAATTTATATCTCCCAGTTTTGCTTTATCATATTCAATATTAACATCATACGCTTTATCTATTCTTTCAATAATGTACGATAATGGAGCGTTATCAAATGTGAACTCCTTTTGGGCAATTTCCTTAGAGAGGATTAAAGGGACCTTCAGTGTTTCTTTTTTAAATCGGAGTTGTTTTTCGACATAAGTAACTTGCTCATTCGGAACCAGCGTTACTTCGTATCTTTCCCTATTGGCTTTTGTTGTAGCTTTTTGGTTATATACCAGTACTTTACCGGTGTTTACTACTACTTTAATATCATTATTGTTTAAAGACTTAACCGTGAAGCTGGTACCCAGAACACGTATTACCATATCGTGATTATGTACCAGGAACGGCATTTTGGGATTTTTGTGGACCTCAAAAAATGCTTCCCCATCTAAAAAAACTTCCCGTTTGTCATGAAATGACCGAAGGTATTTGAGCCCTGATCCTGGTTTTAAAACAGCCAGACTGCCATCGCTCATTTGCACCAGTCTTGATTCTGTTGTATGATTGGTAATATGCAGATACGGATCAGCTTGTGCCGCGGTTTTTAACACGGTGGGTTGCTGATGCTTGTTTTTGATAAATAAAAGCCCCGCGCTAACAAACAACAAAAGCAAAGCGGCTACCCTAAACCAGTTAGATTGATAATACCGGTGCCTGATTATCTTTGGATTAGCCTGATCAAAAGCTTGTTGCCTGATGTGTGTAATGAAGGCGTTAACCTCAGTATCGGTAAGTTCGACCTGCAACGGTTCAATTTTAATAGACGCGGCTATTATGCGGGCGCGGTCAACCACATTTTTACGATCAGGGTGTTCTGCAAGCCATTGTTGCCAAAATACCTCCTGCTCGGGCGAGTTTTTAAGCGCCCAATCAATAAAAAAGTCGTCACGCAAGAAGTCTTCAACTTCGTAGTTTGTATAATTAATCACGCGGGCTGATTCAATTGGTTTATACAGTATATATTCCGAATCAGTTAAATATTACCCTCCTGAAAGACAAAAAAATGAAACTTTTTTAAATATTTTGCACAACTATCTGATAAATAGGTGTTTATTTTTTTATTGATTGAGGTTTGAAAATGCTATGAGCAATACAACCCACTCGGCCCGAAAGTTTTTATATGCTTTTTGTAACAGGTTATGTACCGATTGCTTGCTGATTTCCATAATTTGCGAAATGTTCTCAAAATCAAGATTTTCATAAAAGCGCAGGTACATGATTTCGCGTTGGCGTGGTGGGAGGCCATTGAGCACCTGTTTAATGCGAGTCCCCAGCTCCATCGTTTCAAGATCGGTGATCATTTTTGATTCGATGTTAAATTCAACTAAAAATGTATAATTTTCATCGGGCGTTTCATTGCGGTTCCATTTAGACTGTTCCCTGAAAATACGCAGCCGCACAGCTTTGAACAAATACCATTTTACTGCCTGGGTTGGGTTTATCTTTAGCCTGCGGTTCCACAGTTCCAAAAAAACGTCCTGGATACAATCCTTCAAAAAATCCTTATCCTGACAAATTCGAAAGCCATAGTTAAACAGTATTTTTGAATATTTTTTGATCAACCGGGTATAAGCAACTTCATCTCCAGCCCGAAACAGATCCCAGAGTTCAGAATCATCAGCAGCTATAGAAAAGTTATTATCAGGTACCATAATTAGAAGCAAAAGTCTGCTTAACTGGTCAAAAGTAATACGTTCACTTTTAATTACTATATAATCAGCGTTGATAAATCTGGCTAAATTACTTAAAAGATTGTTCAACCGTATTATGGACGTTTGAAAAACTGTAGCTTGGATATTAATAAGCTTGGGTAGCCTTTCTTTAAATTAATTTTTGATATGGTTTATACTAAAACATTAGTATCATGCCTAATAATCAAACGGGTAGTGTCTCAGTTTGAATTTTTCTTAAAATACTTTGAAATATAAAGTGACATGTGTAACTTTGTTATGCAAAGTACTTTTAAATTAAAAACTAATATTGTGAAGAATCCATATACAAGATTTCTAATCATCTTCCTCGTTTCTGCGTTCGCATTTCAGTTTATAACTAACTCTATTTTAGGTACTGAAGTCCGGGGGGGTCCGGTAAATGGTCAATGGTTCCCTGGGACTGACTCACAGGTAGCCTGGAAGCGTACTGTGGCATCAATTATATACCCTGTCAAAGTGGTTTTGGTAGGTCCGTTAGCGCCTGTATTTAATGATCCGGATCCGGCACCTCCTGTTTTGGCTTTCTTCTGTGCGCTATACTGGACAGCCATAGCTTCAGTCCTTTATTTTCTCTTCATTAAATTATTCACCCGTAAAAAAGCCTGAAGTTTGTCGTAATTCCGCCAAAACCTGTCTTACACTATTTACAATGCAGTTATGAATAGATTTGAAGAACTATATTATGAGGCAAAGGCTGACAAATGGTTTCAACGGTTTGCTGTTTTTTGCCGCATTGCTTTAGCCGCGAGCTTTATTCCGGCAGGCTATATTAAAATCGTGGGGGAAAGATTCGCCGCTGGCTTGCCGTCTAACAACCCGTTAGGGCATTACTTCGATGCCTTACATCTGACAGGATATTACTATACCTTTATCGGCATTGTTCAAATCATAACAGCTATACTATTACTGATCCCGAGAACATCCCTTCTTGGTGCACTAATGTATTTCCCCATCATCGTTAATATTTGTGTGCTGACTTATGCTACCCGCTTTGATGGTACCCGGGGCAACACGATGATGTTATTGGCAAGCTTGTTTTTACTAATTTGGAATTATGACCGTTTAAAACACCTTTTGCCATTCAAGCAGCCCAAAGCAGATCCTCCTGTGTTAAAAAAGCCCTTGGGTATGCGCCTTCGGATCATATTTTTTGGCGGTTCCTTCGCCATCTTAGTCTTTATCATCATTGGTACTTTTTATTTATTTGAGATCGTACCGGGCAACTCTGAAGATGAGTGCAGCAATCAATGTGCATCCAGCAAAAACCCCGCGGCTTGCCAAGTTTTCTGCGACTGCATTTATAAACGAGGTCAACCGCTGGATAGTTGTTTGGCAAATTTTAATAAGGCAAAAGATATCCGCAAATCTGATGGGAAGTAGCACAAAGTGCAGCGCAATAACCTAATAATTATTTTCCATCTTTTTAGAAAAGGCTTTGGTCAAACGGGTGAACCAAAATATTTATTTTCAAACTGAGACACTACCATCAAATGTTTTGGAAAAGCCAAACGGTTAGATGCAATGAAAATACCTGCCTCGTTCATTGGGTATCGGGAGGTTAGATGTTATCCGGTTAAAAATGACGAATTAATAAAAAAAGCGCAGCACTCCAGAGCTGACGCTATTTTTAACTTAACTATTAAGTGTCTTTCATTAATGATGAAGAAACTATGTAAAGAACGACAAGAGTATTTTAAGATTTACTAATTCTGGTTAACTATGGCATTAATTGTATATAAATGCCTGCTTGTTTGTACCATATTAAACAAGCACTTACGCGTTACAAAAGAGGCTGTATCATAAGTCATGAACAGCCTCCTTTTCTTTCATTTATTAGGGGTATTAATTATCTTGAACTTATGTATGTTAACGTGGTTACTGCAACCCTTGTATTAGGTGCAGTTCCCCAATCAAATGCTAAGTGAAATGTTTTGGTAGCCGGATCATAGTAATTATTAGTACCCGGGGTGTTCTTAAGCACTGGGTTTCCGCTTGCTGTAACTGTAACTTTATTAGTTGTTGGGTCAACGGCCAGCTGTAGGCCATCAATGCCCGCTATTCCCTCACCAGTTGCCCAGTATTGGGAAAAGGTGTTAGCATTAGCGCCAATTGTGGCAACATTTGTTGTTAAGTCATCTTTAAGTGCCCCACTTAAAGTTGCATCCGGAATCGTAGCTGAATTTCTGAAAATAGTTCCGGTAATGGAATATTTACCATCATACTTGTTTTTAACACTATAAAATGCGTACAAAGTGTCTTTACTTGCTGCATGTACAGTTAATCCATCGGCCTTGGTTATTTTATAGGCTAATGCATAACTTTTTGACAGATCAAGCTTGCTACCATTAAGTTTTATAGCAAAGTCCTTTGCAAAATTACCGGGAGCAAATTTGAAAGTTAAACTGCCATCTGTTGCTTGTGTAACCTCATCAGTACTATTAACTACCGTGTAAAATGAAGATGGCAATAATTCATATTGGGTATCATGTGCATCGTTATATGCTGTAATCGCATCAGGAAGAGCGGTTACCACAATGTTTTCTGGTTTATTAAGATCAGCATTATTAAACGCATCTTTTTTTATGGTGAACACATTTACGGTTTTAATATCGGTAAACGGATCAAAAAACGTTGATGACTCCATACCCGTAGGGAAGCCAATAAACGATATACCTGTTTGAGCGTTTTTTGCTGCTTTATCATTAGCGGGCTCTTTTCTGCATCCTGTGAAAACAAGCGCAGAAGTACAGGCCAGAAACAGATATTTTAAGAATATTTTCTTTTTCATGTCTTTTTAATTCAAAAAAATTAATTAGTTGTTCTTGTATCCCACCATACATGCGCATCTTGTGTATCACCGCCAGTTAATTTTGCAACGGCCGCGTTAACATTAGTGCCGTTTGTATTATATTCACTTGTGGCGTAGGTAAACCTGCGAACAATTTGTTTGGTAGCATTTGTAGCATCGGGAGCAGGAGTAAGTTGAGGATAACCTGTTTTTCTCCAGATGGCCCATGCCGCGTGCCCATCAGGGTAACTGGCTAAATATCTTTGGATAGAGATATTTTTCACATTTGCAGCATTGGCGCCTGCAGAAATTGTTACACCCAACTGTGTAAAATAGGATGCTGACGGAGCCGGCCTTCCCCACTGTTCAAATGATAATTTAATACCGTTTTGATACTGGGTAGTAATATCATCCGCTGTCCAACCCAGGTTGGCAGCTTCTGCACGGGCTAAAGCAACCTCGGCGGCACTGATAAGCATAACACTGCCAGTTTCGGTACGCAGATCGCCACGTAAAATACGTGCCCAGGTAGGGTTATTATCGGTAAAGGCCAACACATTGTTTCTGGCTAAACCATAGGGTACACCAATATTTGATGTGGTAACGTTTCCAGCTACTTCACTTGCGCCGCCAAATGCATTTTGCCTGTCGTCATTTAAGGATGCGGTAAGATCCGTCATTGTTTTAGATTCAGCAAAATCCTTGCGGCCATTATATAGATTCCACCATGCACTTTTATAGCCACCACCCGGATAGTTTAAATCAAAATTCTGATCATTTGAAGTAATAACACCGGCAGCTATAGCTTCTTTAACAGCTGTGGCCGCGTAACCGCTGGCAGCAGGAACTCTGTTTGATAGCTGTATGGCAACTAATAACTTAAGTGAATTAGCTGTTCTTTTCCACGAAGCAACATCGCCATTAAAAACAATATCGCCGGCCAGGGAAGAGGAGGCATCAAATTCACCAATAGCCGCGGTCAAATTGGCAATTATGCCTTTGTAGATATCTTCCTGTGTATCATATTTGGGAGTTATAGACTGTATGCCCTTTAACGCATCGCTATAAGGAACATCGCCCCATGAATCGGTAACGATCCAGAAAATATATTGTTGAAGAATTTTAGCAACAGTTGAACTGTTTTTGCTTTGATTCAGGTTAATAATATTCTGCAGATCATACAGGTTTCCGCTGTAATTACCTGTAAAAGAGTTTTGCGGTAATGTATATAGCGATGTACCTGAATATTGTGTTTCGGTAAAATATTGAGCGTACTGGCCTCCGCTTATGGCTTCAGTATTTGAAGAAGCGTAACCACCCAGTGCAGACTCCGCATTGGTTAGCAATGCTGCAGGTACCGGTTTGGTAGTAGCGCCGGGATTATCATTTACATTACCAAAGTCTTTTAGCTTTGAGCAACCCGTGCCTAACCAAATAAGCGTTGTTGCTAATGTATATATATATATCTTTTTCATTTTATTTATGTCTAATGATTTTGTAATACTTAGAAAGTTACCTTAAGATTAAATCCAAATCCCCTGGTACCTGGCCACTGAGCAGTTTCACCTTCAGTTGCAGTTATTTCTGACGGATCAAAGTCTTTGGTTTTTGCATATATCAGAAACAGATTACGGCCCGTTAACTCAAATTTTGCAGATTGAATGGCTTTACCCAATCCCAGTTTTTGAACCGGAATGTTGTAGCCAACAGCAACTTCTCGTAGTTTTATAAAGGTTAAATCATAAATATAAGGATCGTAAGTTTTGTTGTTTGTTAAACCCTGGAAGTAGGTTTTGGCATCAACATAATAGGTAACGGCTTTATTATCAGCATCAACTCCGGATACTTTAACACCTCCGCCATCGGCAACAGGATCCCGTACATTCATACCCTTATCATTAAGCGCAGCGGTGTTTGCGGTTAGTCCGCTATATTGGCCCCATCTGTTTGATAATGAAACAAATTTACCGCCGAACTGATAGTCGATATTAGCACTTAATGTGAAATTTTTAAATAGGGCAAATGTATTTTGTACCCCTCCTGTGTATTTTGGTAAAACACTACCGAAATAAACGTTAGGATCATTTATATAAGCACCGGATGAAGTTAGGATTGGTACACCATTGGCATTTCGTTTAATACCATTACCATATATCTGCCCCCATTGTTGACCCTTTTGATGGATCATGTAAGGCATATCTGAACCCCAAACACCGCCAACGGTAATGCGGTCAACACCATATTTATTGCTAATTTCAACTATCTTATTTTCAAGTAGCTGAGCAAAGTTAACATTGATATCCCAACGGAAATTTGAAGTTCTGAACGGGGTACCTCTTAGCGATAATTCAAGACCTTTTTTATCGATTAAACCAATATTGGTTAATATGTTCGAAAAACCACTCGCTGAATTTACAGACAGGTTATAGGGTATGCCGCTGTCTTTACCATAATAATAAGTACCTGCAAATCCAACCCTGTCATCAAAAAATCCTAAATCCAAACCAACCTCGGTTTGTTTCGTAGTAGTTCCGTGAATTGAGGGGTCAACAAATTGGTCGGGGGTCGACATCAGGATATTGCTTCCCCACTTGAATGCGTTAACACCATAAACCGTATTGGTTCTATAAGCACCAAATGTTTCGGTAGTGGTACCCAAAGCCAAAGGAATTTCACCATATGAAGCCCTTATTTTACCAAAGCTTAACCAATTTTTAAATTGTGGTAGCAGCTCGCTGAAAACAAATGAACCACCAAATGATTTTGATAAAACAGAGTTATCGGTGGGTATCAAAGTTGAGAACCAATCATTACGTATGGTAACATCGCCAAATAAGAAGTTTTTATATCCAATGGAAGCTTTACCAAAAAATGCACGGTATTGCTCCTGGCCTCTCCCGTTAATTACTGAAGGCTGATCTACAGAGTTTGATATGGCATATAGGTCATCAACACTTAAACCATTGTTGGTATTTGCTCCATTGGTTTTCACAATCCTATTAAAAAAGTCGCTACCAACGTTAGCATTTACAGAAAAATCATGGATCTTTTTAGTATAGTTGATCAACATTTCATAGTTTTCCCTGTTGTCATATGTAGTTAGTGTTGCATAACCACCTTTTACACCGGTTTGCGTACCGCTGTACTGTAACTGAGAGCTTGTTTGCTGCTCGTTCCAGGTATTTTCCTCGTTTTTACGATAGGTTCCTTTGATGCTCAGATCATCATTCAGCTTGTATGTTAATGACAGGTTTCCGTATAAACGATCGCGCTGGCTAAGGTTGGTCCACAGTTTGCTCCATAAATATGGATTGTACCAGTAGTTACCACCATAAAATGCAGCAGGACTTGAAGAATCGTAAGAAGTCGGGTTCTGGTGGTTCCAGCTTACATAGGTTCCATCCGGAGATTTCAGATCCTGTAGTTCTTTCATGATACCCATATCCAGGTCACGGTGAAACCAGGAGTTAAATGATCCGCTTGTTGAACTCGCGTAGGCATCATTAATTTGACCATTAATTTTTTGACTGATATAATTAATATTTGCGCCAACGGTAAAATGCTTGTTCAGATCATAATTAGCATTTAAGCTAAATGTGTTTTTATTTAGATTACTATTGGGTAAAATACCTTTAGTATTTTGATTGGCGTAAGACATCCTGATATTAAAATCATCAGCAGATTTTGTAAATGCCACGCTATTGTTAAAAGA
Organism: Mucilaginibacter sp. P4_E8; assembly: GCF_056401495.1. NCBI lineage: Bacteria > Pseudomonadati > Bacteroidota > Sphingobacteriia > Sphingobacteriales > Sphingobacteriaceae > Mucilaginibacter > Mucilaginibacter sp. P4_E8. The sequence continues at coordinate 7,193 of NZ_JBFUJG010000081.1, read as the reverse complement.
GGCTCCTGTCTGAAAAAAGTCCTTAGCATTGTTAGGCTGCGGTGTCCATTTGGCAGTTTTGAAAGAGTAGGGAGTGCCGGCAGCCCAGGCATACCAGGGAATATACTCCTGACCAACCATTTTAGGCCCCCAGCTACTATCGTCAGTATAGTCGGGGTAATACTTGCCATTTAAAGCTTTCCATCCTTCCGGGTCACCTTCTTTCCAGGTATACTTCATAAAGTCGGCAGAGGCGCCACCACCGTAAGTATTTTGATAGTTAGGCAAAATATAAACGTTATCAAAGTTGGCCCCTAAGTTGAATTCAATACCAATACCTTTGGTTTTTTTACCTTTTTTGGTAGTAATAACGATAGCGCCGTATGCACCCTGAGAACCAAACTGGGCAGAAGCAGCCGGCCCCTGCAAAACAGTTATATTATCAATATCATCGGGGTTAACGTCATCAGAGTTTGGTAAAATGGTACCGTCAACCACATAAAGGGCTCCGTTGCCCCTGCCAAAGCCCGTTGCACCGCGCAGCCTTACTTCCGTATTACGGCCTAAAGCCGCCGCCGACTGGCTGCGCACCTGCACACCTGCTACTTTACCTGCCAATGCATTGTTTACGTTGGGCTGGCGGATGGTGTTCAGCTGATCTGATTTTACAACCGTTGCAGTTGCTGATGAAGAGCGGGATGTTTGCCGGGTTCCGTATGCTCCCGTAATAACTACTTCAGACAGCTGACTGTTATTTGGCGCTAACATAACATTAACAGGGCCAGAACCAATTTCAACTGTTTGAGGCAAATAGCCAATAAAGCTAAATACTAAAGTTTTGGCCGAGGCAGGCGCACTTAAAGTAAATTGACCATTTGCGCCGGTTTGGGTGCCAATTGTTGTACCCGTTATCCTTACAGACACACCAGGTAGTGGCAATCCGTCGTCTTTTGCAGTTACCGTTCCGGTAACCGTTTTGTTTTGTGCAAATACGGCGTTAATAAATAACGCGATAAAACACAAACTTGTGAGTAAGAGTTTTTTCATTGTTAAGAATCAGTTAATTTATTCGAAATTAATGTTTGTTTGATAAATTATCAATAAAAAATGAAAATAATTTAATGAAAAGCTCATTTTGTTAATGATTACATATTTTAAGTAGATTTTTTTACTAAAATATCAATAATTATGATAAATGGTTTTAGTAATTTATATAAAATTGGCATTATGATGGATTTATTCAGAATAAATGAGCTATAAGAATTGATTTTCTGCTGTTTTTAAAGAAAAAGTGTAATTTTTTTATGTTTTATTAAAAAATTCACTAAAAATTCATCAGTTTTTACTAATTAAGACTGCATTTTTTAAAAAAAACGGTGACTGGAAATAATGTAATTACTGAAATTTACCAGCCGGATTTTTAAACCAGGCAATTGTGTAGCCTGGATAGCTTATTTAAAACTCATTGTTAGTAAATAAAAGTACCGATATCTCATCCCTAAGTGGATTAAAAACGGTCGCAAGAAACATAGCATCAACACTTTGAAAAAGAATATGGGCTATTATCTCGTAGGTTCAGATAGATTTAAAAGTGGGAAGTAGAATTAACCATTGCACAATAAAGTAACAAATTGCTAAATGGATGCGCTCATATTTACGGAAGGGTTAAATTTATAATTAAGTAATTTTTAACCAATAATAAACCATTATGAAAACATTTACTTATGCTATTTTGCTTCTCAGCGGCATTCTTGTTGTTACATCATGTAAAAAAAATGAGATAGAAAGCCCGGAGAACGGAATAACCCAGGACAGTTCAAGTTTAGCTCTTGCTGCGGCAACAAACTTGGTTAGTCTCAAAATCACCACCATCGCGGGTCAGCCGTTTCGTACCGGGTATGCTGATGGGATAGGTAAACAGGCTTTGTTTGATCACCCATTTGGCATTGACCTGGCAGATGATGGCTACCTGTACGTTGCTGATGCTTATAATAATAAAATCCGTAAGATATCGCTATCATCCAATGCTGTAACTACCGTAAATGTCCCTAATGCAAGTGATGGATCAAGCATTAGCGGCCCATATAATTTAAGGATAAGCAAAGATGGAACGTTAAATATAATAGCCGACGAACCGCATCCGGTATGGATTGTAAAGCCCGACGGCACGGTGTTAACGCCGGGCCATGCGCCGGAAGCACGACTATCCCCGGACATTGAACGTGACCCGTCACGCGATTTTTTCTGGATGGCCGAAGTCGATTCAAAACTGGTTAACGGCCAGATTAGCCTAAAAGCCTATTTAAAGAAATTTTTTATTAACTCTTCCGGCACAATTGGCACTTCGCCTTTAACACTGGATGTAAATGCAATTGAAGAACCCGACAGAAGTGATTTTGACATTTTAGACTTTTACCCTGGCTATAATGGGGTAAAATATGTGGTGATTAACCATACTAAATTGTATAAACTCAGTTCAACAGGTGTTTTTAGCCGGATTTATAAAGACATGGATTTTCATGAGATTTATAATATAGTATCTTCAAAAGACAGCCGCACGTTATACCTTGCAGAAAGCGGGCAAATAAAATGTATTGCCGATGGGGTACATAAGTTTTTGGCAGGTCCAAACCCAACGTATCATGATGGAAGAGACGGCACAGGCTCAGGAGCGGACATTTTTGCCGACAGGTTGGCCTTATCCAAAGATGAAAATACGCTATACTTTAGTGATATAAATACCGGCACCATAAGAAAGATGCAATTGAGATAACCGGCGATTTATTAAGCGCTAAAACAACGATATGATAGGCAACACCAAACCTGTAGGTTTGGCGTTGCCTATCATCAAGATAAAGTAGTTTCGAAGGCTCCGGCTGCCTATTTCGCCAGTTCCTTCAGGGCCTCCATCCCCGGCATAAAAAAATACGCGCCGCCCTTTGTTGTTACAAAATCAGGGAGGTTATGAATACGGGTCCTGGCGGGGCAACCCTGAATGCTAAATAAGTTTGCTTCGCTCCGGTGCCCTATCAGCGGATCGGTTTCATGATCAAGCGTGGCAAAGTTCAGGTTGTTTACCCAGGTTTGCTGGATAAATTCAAATTGCCGCTCAATATTGCTGTTGATGCAAATAAAGTGCAGTCCCCGCTCTTTCCCGTCATTTTGGTAAACGTCCTGGGTTCTGTCACCGTACGAGCGCCCTCGCCGGATAATGCGGTGGCGTTTCACGGTAAGTAAGGATACCGCCGGGTCATCAAACAGCGAATCCCGGGGATTGGTGCGGCGGATGTGCGAGCCCACCGGGCAGCCAAAGCCTGACTTATCACTGGCAGCAAAGTTGAAATTATTATCTTCGTTAACGCCTGAGGGGTTAGGATCGGCATCGGGGTGATCAGTGATCGGCGCGCCGCTCTTCCATCGTCCCACCATCTTAGCGGCCAGTTTTTCCTGATCTTTAGGGTTACTTTGACCGTTTGCGTCAATGGTTGTTTCTTTTAGATAGTTCCAAAGGCTATGTACATGTTGCTCTATCTGTCTAAACACCAGGTAGGTGCCATTTTTGCCGAACTCCGGCATACGCTTGATGGCAGGCAGGGGATCGATCTTTTGCATTTCATTCTCATAGCCAAGCACAAATTCCCCCGCCTTAAGTTCCGTTGCATGGCCCGTTCTGTTCAGTTGTCTGGCTTTCTGGTCCGTTCCTTCGATCACGGGCTGCCCGACGCCATCTAAAAAGCCGAAGTGCTCCTTGGTATCGGGTTGGCGACCCGCTGAAAGCGATTTAATGAGCTGAACACCGCTTGGCTGTTCAATGCCTGTTTTAATGATGGCCAACTGTTCGTCGAGCTGATCTTCGTCTTTTGCAAATAATAATAAAAGCACATCAACCGGGTTTTCTTCGTTACCCCAAAACCACCTGGCCGGGGCGCTATCGCCGTCATCACCCAGTATCTGTTGCCTGGTGAGTGTRCTCATTCCTTCCTGAAAGGGGACCGAAAAGGTTATGAGCTCATCTGCGGTAAAACCAAACTTCTGGAATGCCGTGGCCGTGAAAGCAATGTTCAGGCAATAATCGTCTTTACGGTCTACCCCTGTAGTAACGTTTGGGATAATCGTGGCCAGCCAGTTCCGGCAGGTTTTAACGTCAGTGATTTTTAGGAGAACATAGTTAGCACAAGGCATATTCTTTGCATAGGAACTCAACACAAAGCCTTGTATATCTGAAAAAGTTAATTGTGCCATATCAGTTAAAAAAGTTTAAGCCAATCCTTGGTTTCAGGATCAGAAAGTGTAGTAAAAATATTTTCCCTGATCGAACTGTCTTTATCAATGTTTTGTACGGTAAGATCACGATAAGCGCTGTACCATACGAGCGACGGTACCTGCTGATTACGCGCGAACGCTTTGAACCGCAATTCGTCGCGGGCGCCGTCAAGAACAAGAAATTTCGTATACGGAAACCCTTGTGTATTGCTCCATATCCCTGTAAGGCCGGTGGCCGCTTTATCAATAAAATCGTCGAGGTAGCTGGTCCAGCTTCCGTCATAATTGCTTAGAAACAGCAATTGTTTCCCGTGGTTGATGATTGACCAGTGCGCGAAGTGAATACTTGGTATCCCGCTGAGTTTGCCTTTAGTAGAAGTACGCGCGAGCAGATTAGCCCCGAACAGCGCGGCCGTTAATAAATACAGGCGAAATTTGCCTGGCTTTATGTTGGTGATACTTGCGAGATGATTTTGAGTGATCCGGTTCTCTGTACTGATCAGTAATTCGATGTCAGAAACTGATGGCGGCTGTACCTGTATAGGATCGGTATCTTCTTTGCGGCGCAAGATCACCACGATGATAATGGCCGATAGCAGTACTAACGGAAGTAAGGCCAAAGCGAGAATCGCGAACAAAATAATTTTTAGGCGTGGGATAAATTTTTCTGCAAATGTTTGGTGGGGTGGGAGCGTGCCGGACAGCACAGGATCAACCTCCTTTTTTACAAATTGCTGCATCTGCTGCCGAAGCTGCCCCGACGTTATGCTTGCAGGCTTTACGGTATTGAACAGATCATCCAGGTAAGATTGCAGCTTCTCGCGCAAAAGCTGGTTCGCTTTGATGTCTTTTGATGCCCTGCCAACATTCCCTATATGAAAGGCGTTCGGCCGTACGATGTTTGCGGTCAGGAACTCCTTTAAGTTTTGGGGTTGAAATACGTTATTCTGGTACGCGGAACAGCATTGATAGATGCGGTGGAGGCCGGGCCCGGCCTTAATCATTAATTCATCAAGATATACCGATACCTCACCGTCAAAATTGTTCTCAAATACTAAAAGGGGCGGCGTGCTTTTATCATCAGAGATAACAAAGCTTGCAAAATGCAACAAACTGAGCGACGGAAAAGGAATGTAAGTGTTTATAAGCAGGTCATTCCTGATCTCCTGGAGTATTTGCTCCAGCTCCGCTTTTTTTAATGGATCTATTTCAGTGATAAAGGTAAGTATGGTCTGCCTCATGTTCTATGCTTTAGAAACAGGTTAAGTCAACAATTTAAGAATAATAAACAGTAAATAGCAGGCTGAAGTGGTCAGTCGCCCGTTCATAATATGTCTTATAAAGATAAACGAAGTTCTTTGATAATACCTATAGCGGCGGATAATAATTCGGGGTCATAAATAAAAGTAAAAGTCTGTGTATTAAAGTGTTCATCTCTTAAAATGATGGGAGGGGAAATCCCTCTTGTCAGACGGGAGAAGAAGACGGAGTGCCAATTATTTGTGCCCTGGGGATATGAAAAAGGGGCAGGGGTTATGGCTTGCTGTCGGCTTTGTTTAAGGAGCCCTGTATATCAACGCAGCGAGGTGGAAAAAGCCCGGGGTGTAACGGAAAACCTTATACTGTTCACGTTCACACCCGTGAACGCCATGGATATTAATGAGCGCTTGATAATCAAGTATTTGCATGAGGTTAAAACATCAGCAAACTATTTTAGCAGGAAAACGCTATTATTGCTTGTCCAAAATTTATAATTTTTTATTAATAATGTGGTTTAAAAGCTTTTTGCTAATTCTTATCCTGTCCAGTTTACATACAGTTTCATTCGCTCAGAAAAAAGCGGGTAAGCTCATTAATGTACTTATTGTTGATGGCTTTAGCAATCATGATTGGCGCCAAACCACCAGGATAGTTAAGCAGATTTTAGAGGGAAGCGGATTATTCAATGTAAGTGTTTCTACCGCACCTGAAGTTCCTGAAGATGTTTTATGGGCTTCGTGGGAGCCCAATTTTAAAAAGTATGATGTAGTTATCCAGAATACCAACAATATACAAACCCCCAAAATACGCTGGCCTAAAAGAGTACAACGGGAATTAGAAGATTATGTAAGATCGGGTGGCGGATTGTATATCCTCCACTCGGCTAATAACGCTTTTCCCGACTGGATGGAGTATAATAAGATGATCGGTTTAGGCTGGAGACCCAAAACATATGGTTATGCTTTGGTGGTTGATTCGCTGGGTAAGATCATACGTATACCACCCGGTGAAGGGCAGGATACTTACCATGGTGATCGTAGTGACCTGAAGATACATGTATTAACCGATCATCACATTAATAAAGGCTATCCCAAAGTGTGGACAACACCAGATGCTGAATTATACAAATATGCCCGGGGGCCAGCTGAGAATCTTACTGTTCTATCTTACGCCCATGATCTGGTTACCGGTAAGAACTGGCCGGTAGAGTGGATTGTAACATATGGGATGGGAAAAGTTTACACATCCAGCATGGGACACTTATGGAAGGGTGACATTTACCCTGTTGGATATCGCTGTATCGGTTTTCAAACCACAATGATCAGGGCGGTGGAGTGGCTGGGAACAGGTAAAGTGACCTACCCGGTACCTGCCAATTTCCCGACTGCGACACGAATAAGCGTTCAAGAGGAGCATTTAGAAAACTAATTGTAAGGCTTTTGAGTTGCAATGTAGCGTTGTTAGGCAATTTTCGAACTATTTTATGGAAGATTTGAAGAAGATTGGGCTTATTTAATGGTGCGGTGATAACACCATAGGTGTTGGGAAGAAATAAAAAGAAAGCTTGGGCCTAGTGCGATTCCTTCCTTGGGGAAGGGGGAGGTAGGGGTTTATTGAACATTACAGGTTTAATCGCACGTATAAACCCCTCCCTGCCATTTCACAATCCACGGCACCCCTCCCAAGGGAGG
>NZ_JBFUJG010000080.1:0-24169 GCF_056401495.1 Mucilaginibacter sp. P4_E8 | reverse complement strand
GCCAAACTTAGTTCAATAGTCTTAAGCTAATGATGCCTGTGTGTTAAGTTTATATTAACCACATAAAGGTTACAAATATTAACTATTAGTTATCGATCGCTAATTGCAGCGTACAGAAAGAGAATTTTACCAGGATGTATTGGTAAACGTTACGTTGTTTTTGCGTGAAGAGGATACAGCAATGCCTTTATTAAGATCTACCAAAAATGAAAAGCCTTCCAATTCGTCCTGCTTCCTGTCTATGTTTACTTCTTTAATCACCTGTTGAGTACCGGTTTCAATTGATTTTTTAAGATCGATATAAGTAAATCGCCACATCCTACCCTCTTTTTGGTTTTGAATAAGTACCAATACGCCCTTAGATGCTACCCAATGCAGGTTTTGCACCCAGGCTGTGCAGGTAAATTTTTTATATAGCACACCTTTTTCACTTGTTTTAGTTGCTTTTTTTAATGCGGCAGGATCATATAGTCTAACCTCGTTACCGTTATTTCCATAATCGGCAGTGGCCACATACCACTTATTATTATATTTTACATATTCGGGTCGTGTACCTTGTATACAGGCATCGTCATCAATGGTGTTGATCAGGTTACCGTCAAGCGTACCTGTTTTTTGCAGGCCCTTCCAGTCAATACAATAAATTACAGCCATCCATTTAGTACCCTCGTTATTTAAGCGGATAGAATTGCCCATAAAAGTTGGTCCGGTTCCATTATAGGCTAATCCTGTTGGATGATTGATCATGTCCTGTCCGTTTTTGGTGAGCTTATATTCTTTGTTAATATAGGTCAGGCTATCCCCAATCAACTTAAATTCGCGTATCATGCCTACTTCCCTGTCGCCATATAAAAATACCCTGCCGTTTTGATAGGATATACCCTGACATGCTCCCAATGAATCGATAGTTACTGAACGCACTGTATTCATTTGAACTGTGTAATCTAAAAACGACATCAACCCCAACGATAAAGCAGCAGTTAAAGCAAATAATACTTTCTTCATATTATAAATATTGTGAGAAACACAATTACGCGCCTCCATGATTCTATTTTTGGCAGAAACGCATAATTGCGTCATCACTGGAATGTGTAAACTTATATTGCATGTATAACCCCTATGGATCAAGCGGCTCATCTGCATCAATCTGCAAAGATGTTATAACCGGGTAAAACTCCTGTTCGGTATCTGAAAGGCGTTTGCCTAAGGTATACGGTACATAACCCAGCTCTTTCTCGCACCTGCCGGCCATGTGTTCTATAAAGTAACTCTGCGATTTATCAGTTGAGGTAATACATGGTTTATTAAATGGCATACCGTAACGGAATATAATACGTACACAATTACGCATATTGGTAGTAGTATGCCTTGCATGGGGATCAACCAATATGGCATTCTCCGGAACATGCAGTTTTTCGACCATGAATTTTTTCATTTCATCTGCCTCACTGTATTTTGTTTTATAAGGATGTACTTTACCGCCCGATGTCATAATGAATGGCGCCAAACCTTCAAAATACCTTAACGCGGCTACCCTGCAACGCAACATACCTTCGGCACTTAATGCAACACCCGCTATATCAGGGCCAGCTCCGGGTATCAGGATCATGGTATATTTATAATTAGCCCATTTAATGGTTTTTACCCTGTTGTAGGCATTTTTATTGTCTTTCAGAATCATCGGCTCATCATTGGCTGCATCATCCCTTTCATTTATTTCCAGGCTATGCAAAGCGTAATTCATTGATGGGATAAAGAATAGCTTGGTCTGCTTGCTCTCATCCAGTATGGTTACAGATTCATCGTAAACCAGGTTAAGGTATGATCTGCTCTTTACATTAAAACTTATAGAATCAATAGCCGGGTAATTGGGTTTCCTGCCTTCGGCATAAACTTCAATGGCATAGTTTACCGCTTTGGCATCCTGCTCCCATGCTTTAACCAGTAGCTGAACAGGCGACAGATCTTTATATTGTATATAAGTACCAGATGGAATTAAATGCTGCTTTACCAGGTTACCTAAAGCATTATTGGCTTTATACAAACTGGTAAGCCTGTCACTCACCGTTTTAATCTCGTCATCACTAAACTTAAGGTATTGTGTAAAACACAATGGGTCCTTACAGGTAGTAAGTGATGATTTAATGTTATCAAGTCTGGTTTGTGTTAGCTTTACAAGTTCGGCATCATTACTGACCAGTTGTTTTGCTGCCGCGTTGTTTTCTAATAATGTTAACAGGTAGTAATTTTTGGTTTGTACATAATTAGTACCGATCAGTTTGTAATTTGGATCTGCTGATTGACCATGGGTGTAAAAAGCAGTAAAACTTAATATTATGAATAGATATTTTTTAAAGTTCATTGAGCAAAGGAATTCTTTTGTTATTAAGTAATGATTAATAGCAGTTAATGAAATTGAGTAAGAATTAATTAAAACTGTTTAATCAGTCATCATCATCTTTCTTTTTCTTTTCCAATAATACAAAAGCGCTTCTTTTAGGGGCAGGCATTACCGAATGTTCACCTTTTACAGATTTCCATACCACTTCATTCAAATCCAAATCGGGTACAGCGTCTTCTTTTGCAAAATTAAACAGCTCAGACCGGCGGCTGCTTTCATTATTTGCCACATTTACCCGTTCCAAATCAACCTGGGCTGGTTTTAATTTATAAGGGGTAACATCAGCTTTGCTGGTGAAGCACTCATACAACGGCATAGCGCCGGCATCATACTGGCTCATAGGTGGCAAGCCAAGTATCAGTTCCATGGTTCGTAAAAAGCCCGATGTTGAATACATGGTATGTATAACAGCGTTACGCTTTACATAAGGACCTACTACAAATGCAGGCGAACGGTGTGCATCTATGTGGTCGGGGCCGTTTTGAGCATCATCTTCCAGGATAAATACAACCGATTCCTTCCAGATAGTACTTTCAGACAGGTGTTCAATAAACCGTCCAATAGCCAGGTCATTATCAGCAACTGCAGCTACAGGCGATATTTTTCCTTTTTTTTGACCGCTGGTATGATCATTTGATATCCGGATGGTATTAAACTGTGGTACAGCATTTATGGTAAGCAGCGAGTCAAAATCATGCTGCCAGGCATCTACACGCACCTGATCTTTAATATCGAGGTCAAAACCTGGTGAGTGCAGGCAAATGTGCCCCTGTAATGTTTTAATGTTGGCTTTACCATCATCACTAAATTCGCCATAACTGCGGTAGCTGATGCCTGCACGTTTACAGTAATCCCATATAAAGCCATCTCGTGGATAAGTAGCCGGCCGGCCGCCCTCAAAGCTTGTACTTCCACCGCGGTTACCATAACTTGTTGGCCATGTTTTTTCAATTACATCTGTTGCATAGGCTGCCATGCTCCAGTTATGCCCATCAGCGCTAACTTCTGCATCAACGTAAAAGTTATCAAGCAAAACAAAGTTTTTTGCCAGCGCGTGATGATTAGGTGTAACACGCTGACCAAACAAGCACAGTGTACTATCACCGTTCCCTTCGGGCATATCGCCTAAGACCTGGTCGTAAGTGCGGTTTTCTTTAATAATATAAAAGATATGTTTTATTGGAGATTTTTCACCAAGCTTGCGCGGCACCGGATTCCCGGCTTCGCCATCGGCAGTGATAGTCCGTTTGTCAGTAAATGGTGTATTGGCGTAAACCTGGCGGGTATATTGCTTTAACTGATCAGGTTTTGGGGCGTCAATAAATGATAGAGAACCCTTAAATAAACCGCCAATATATTGCAGCCTGTTGTTGACTGTGCTACCGGTTTGATAACCGCTGTTATCGGCCTTTGCAATAGGTTGTGGCCCCTGCGGATTAGCCATTGAGCTTAGGCCCTTTCCATTGGTTACCAGTATTTTACTGCCTAATGTTTTTACGTTGGTTGGATACCAGCCCACCGGGATAAAACCAAGGCTTTTACTATTCCCCGATATGGACACATCAAAAACAGCCAGGCAATTATTATCGGCATTGGCAATGTACAATGTTTTTTGGTTGGTGCTTAACGCTAAACCGTTGGTTGTTGAGCCGGTAAGCCTGGTAGGATATAATGTGGTAGCAACCGTTTCAATTACTTTATTAGTTTTCGTGTTGATAATGGAAACAGTATTATCGTTAGCATTAGCTACAAACAAATTAGTGCCCTGTTTATTTAAAAGCAGCTCGTTAGGGTGATCGCCGGTAGAGATGCGGTTATCAATAGTTTGTGATGCGGTATTAACCACCACAACCGACCTACCGCCCCAAAGAGAAACATATAATTTTGTTTCATCGGGCGATAACAGACAACTATAGGCAATTGCAGGTAACTGAACTTTATTAAGTATCCGTTTTGCCTGCGGATCAATGATATATAGCGTACTGTCTTCTTTTGTTACGGTATATAGTTTCGTATTGCTTTTATTAACGGCAATACCTGTTGGGCATATTTTATTTTGCGGCCACGGTGTTCCCAGTTTTATGGTGTCTGCTTTGTTTAATTTATTATCCTGCAGATGAAAATCCAATATCCAGTTATCATTACCACCAGATGCATACAAGTGCTTTTCATCATTGCTAAATGCCAATCCGTACCATGATTTACGCAACACCTGTTCATCTAGTAGTTTTTCGCTTTTAGGATCTATCAGCTGCAATGACTGGGTGCTTTGGCCATTGTTGGTTACTGCCAATAACTTGCCAGATGTACTTAACTGCATATTCAAAGGCAGATCGCCAAGCGGCAAAGAGCGTCCCGCGGGACTTAGCTTCCAACCATTTGGCAGTATTACCTGCCCTGTACTTTTTACTTTACCCGGTAATTGGGCTATAGCGTATGCACTGGCCAAAATGCACAGGGCAATGGTAAATGCTAATTTTTTTACTGAATTATTCATAAGATCAAAGCAAGGTATTAATGTATATTAAAAGAGATCTGGGCCCTTACGGTATAACCGTTTTGACCTACTTCAGACAGGTCACGCACGGCCTCTGAAGGTATAACATTGCTATGGGTAGCATAAAATATAGGGCCGCCACAAACCGAAAATGCAAATCTTGAGCCGCGTGGAGCATAATTTACTGAAGGTCCTACCAATAATTTAGCTCCGCCTTCTGCTTCGTCAGCCTCCCAAAAACCTTCCAGATCTTCGCCCAGGGCTTCAACACCAGCAAAAAACTGACCGGCTACGCGATGATGAAAGCCAAAACTGGTAACCAGATCAATGCCATCCCGTGATTTATCAAATGCTTTTTCAAAACGTAGGTTTCCCGCAAACTTCCATGAAGCGGCATCGAACGATGCGGTTACACGGCTGAATACAGCTTTAACGTTTGTCCAGTCGCGGCTTCCACCTAAGCTTAAACCAATGCGTGGCCCAAATAGCTGCTTACCACCTATAAAATCATGCATCACCTCAGCCTGTTGAGCACTGGTAGTACCACCGTCACGTGCAAAACCAACTGCCGCATTGGCATATAGTGTAAACTGGTTGCCCAGATAGCCTTTAACTGCCAGTTGCTGATCAACACCATTATAACCAAATGGAGTTGCTGCCCGCTCGCCATAACTACCTGAATAATTTAAGCTCCAGTATGGTGTGCTACCGGTAAGTGTGTTAACTGAAAATAAAAATGGCTGCGGAGCAGTTGCAAATTCATTAAATGGTTTTACATCTGTAGGGGTTTGTGCCTTTCCTGCTAAACTCAATAACAGCAATGACAATACAAGGTAAAGCTCTCTTTTCATAATGTGAAATAACCCTCTTAATATTAAACTATAGTTAAGTAAAAGTAAACAGTAGATTTATTAGCTAATGGTTATAATTTTGTTACAAACACTCATTAGCTTTTCTGGCCATAATTGATATACTTAATTGCTTCACTAATAGCAATTCCAACAGCCAATCCACCTGCAAAACATCCTGGTTTTATTTTATTAATTGGTTGTATAAAATTAAGCATCTCAAAATAATATAAGATACTTTTTTGCTGCTGACAAACACCTGTCATTTCCCGACTTTAATTTTAACTTTATAATTTACCAATTGACGTCATTATGAAAGATCATCACCTGGCCAGTTTAAGGATCTATAATCAACAAATTTATAAATCAGAATTTAAGCAACCCGAGGATGTTGTAAAGTACATGGTTGCCATGCAGGCACAGGATTATGCCGGCGCCAAATGGGCTATAGGTTTACGAATGCAAAATGCCAGCGAAAATGTAATAGAACAAGCTATTGCTGATGGTAAAATATTACGTACGCACCTGTTAAGGCCAACCTGGCATTTTGTTTCGCCCCAGGATATACGCTGGGTGCTATCCCTTACCGCCCCACGTATTCATGCCGCCAGTGCTGCCATGAATAAAAAATTTGAATTGAATAACGCGCTGTTTAATAAAAGTAATGATGTGCTGGCAAAGGCTTTGCAGGGAAACAAACAGCTTACCCGGCCAGAGCTTGTAGATGTATTTCAACGGGCACAAATTGCAACTGACGATATGAGATTTACCCTATTATTAATACGGGCGGAGCTTGACCAGGTGATTTGTAGCGGAGCCAGAGCCGGAAAACAGTTTACCTATGCCCTGCTTGATGACCGTGCACCGGCCACAGTGCCCTTGAAACATGAGGAGGCTTTAACCAAACTGGCACATGGTTATTTCGGGAGTCGTGGCCCTGCTACCGTACATGATTTTGCAACCTGGGCTGGACTTACTGTGGCCGATGCCACCACCGGACTTGAAAATGTTAAAGCAGAACTCATTAACGAGGTAATTGATGGCAAAACCTATTGGATGCCCAACAATGCCGATACCTTGCTCCCCAAAAATCCCAAAGCTTATTTATTGCCGATGTATGATGAGTTTGCCATTGCATATAAGCACCGGGACGCGCTGGTTAATCCTCTATATTTAAAACAGGCACGCCATGTAATTTTTGAACAGCCTATTGTAGTTGATGACCAGGTGGTTGGTACGTGGAAACGAACCATTAAGAAAGCCACCGCCGATATTACCATGAACCTGTTTGGCAAACTTAATAAAACGCAGATGAAAGCGGTTGAAATGGCTATGGAACGGTATAAGAAATTCCTGTTTTAAGTTTATAAATACATTACAGGGAAAATTGTCCATGTACTAACGAAATTCATCCATGTTACAGCGTGCCTGCAGTATGCAACTTTGTATTGTCAATAACGACAAACTAAAATTACTACAATGGCACGTTTAAAAGCTATAAATCCTGACGAAGCAACAGGCAAAACCAAAGAATTATTTAATGCAATAAAAGGCAAATTAGGTTCAGTACCCAATATGATGCGCACAATGGGTAACTCACCAGCGCTATTAGAAGGTTATCTTAATTTCAGCGGTGTATTATCGCATGGTACACTGGGCGCTAAAACAGGAGAATTACTGGCACTGGCCGTATCAGAAAATAACAGTTGTGATTATTGTGTAGCTGCACACTCTTATATAGGCGAAAAATTGGTTCACATTGATGCCGATACCATACAAAATGCCCGCAATGCAAAAGCTGCTGATGCAAAAACAGATGCCGCTTTAAAATTTGCTACTATACTGGTTGCAAAAAAAGGCTTAGTAAATGATAGTGATGTTGATGCAGTTAAGGCTGCAGGTTTTACCGAAGGCGAAGTGGGTGAAATTGTTGGCCATGTTGCTTTAAACATATTAACCAACTATTTTAATAATACAGCCGATACCGAACTTGATTTTCCTGCTGCTAAAGTGTTGCAACAGGTTGAAGCATAATACATGAACGATAAACAAATAAGGTAACAGTAAGAGCCAAAGCGTTTGCAATGGCTTTTGCTGTATTATTAAATTATTAAAAACTTTAATTATCATGAACTACTCAAAAATTGCTTTTACTGATGCTGTAAAGGGTTTTCAGGAACGTTATGGCACCCGGGCAAGCTATGGCCGTATGGAAGAGCACAAGTACACCGAAGGGCTAACTGAAAGCGAAGTGGAATTTATAGCCCATCAGGATAATTTTTACATGGCCACTAACAGCGAAAGCGGCTTTCCTTATATCCAGTTTCGCGGAGGGCCAAAAGGTTTTTTGAAAGTACTGGATCATGAAACGCTGGGTTTTATTGACTTTGGTGGTAACAAACAATACATTTCTGTAGGTAATTTGGCCACCAACAATAAAGTATCGCTGTTTTTGCTTGATCAGGCGGCTAAAGCACGGTTAAAGATATTTGCCGAAGCCAGTGTTGTATCTATGGAGGATAATCCTGAATTATTTGACAAACTTGATCTGGATGATTATAAATTTAAGCCCGAAAGGATAATTTTGTTAAAAGTTAAAGCTTACGACTGGAATTGCCCGCAGCATATCACACCCAGATATACACTGGAAGAGATACAGGATGAGTTTATGGCTCAACATGAGTATATTGACAAACTAAGAAAAGAAAACGCTGCTTTAAAAGCACAGTTAGCACAATAAATGACAGACTCACAAAATACATTTACACTGGTTGACCCTATAAATGGTAACCTGGCCTTTAAACTGTTTTGGTTTGAGGATAACAGCTATTTTGATCATTTACAACGTAACAATTACTTTTCGGTGATTTGGATAAATGAAGGATCAGGCAAACTAAAGTCTGATTTTTCGGAGTATGATTTTGATGAGGATACTTTGCTGGCCTTTACGCCCTATCAACCCTTTATGCTGGCTTCAGAGAATAAGCTAAAGGGTGTGGCTTTACAATTCCATCCCGACTTTTTCTGCATCCACAAACATCATAAAGAAGTATCATGCAGTGGTATTTTGTTTGATAATATTTATCATCCTCCTTACATTAAAGTTGATGCCGCCAGCGCTGCCACATTTAATATGATGCTTGGCCAGATAAAAACAGAAATGCAAAACAAGGCAATGGCACAATACGATATATTGGTATCATACCTTAAAATATTCCTGATCACGGCCTCGCGGTTAAAATCAGAACAACAAGCCATTGAACGGCTACCCGATAATGAAAACAAAGAACCTTATATATTAAATGATTTAAAGGAAGCCATAGAAACTCACTATAAAACAAAACACAGTGCAAGTAACTACGCCGATATGCTCAATATATCGGCCAAGGCGTTGGCCCGTATCACCAAAGCGCATTTTAATAAAACCATTAGTAACCTTATTGCTGAACGCATTATTATTGAAGCGAAACGCGAATTATATTTAACCAATAAGYCGATCAAGGAAATTGCTTATGAACTGGGTTATGATGATGAATATTATTTCAGCAGATTTTTTAAAACCAATGCCGATGTTTCGCCACAATTGTACCGTGATACAGTTGGTTTTGGCCGGGCAAGCGCTTAAATTAAAACTTATCGTATTATATTTGGTTTTCCTTTTAAATACCTATAAACATGCCCGAATTACCCGATCTGCAAGCATTCAGCCAAAATCTCGATAAAAAATTAGCCGGTAAAACGGTTAAACAAATAGCTGTTATCAACGCTAAAAAACTAAACGTAGCACACAAACAACTCCAGGATACTCTTGAGGGTCAAAAGCTCGATAAAGTTTACCGCGAAGGCAAAGAGCTTTATTTAAAATTTTCAAAGGGCGATATCCTTGCCTTACATTTAATGCTGCATGGCAAGCTCATTTTGTTTACAGATAAAAACGAAAATAAGTACAGCATTATTGAGTTGCATTTTAGCGATGGTGCAGGTTTGGTATTGACAGATTTTCAGGGAATTGCCACCCCCACCCTAAATCCCGAAGAAAAAGATGCCCCCGATGCTTTGTCAAAGGATGCAGGTGCCGACTACTTAACCACCCGTCTGCAAAAAACAAAAACCAATATTAAAACTGTACTACTCGATCAAAAAATCATTCGCGGCATTGGGAATGCCTATGCCGATGAGATATTATGGCACGCGGGTATTTCACCGTTTTCGGCCAGCAATAAAATACCGCAGGATAAGCTAAAGGAGCTGGTTAAATCAATCCACACCGTGTTAAAGGATGCTGAAAAAGAGATCGTTAAAGCAAGCCCCGATATTATTAGTGGTGAGATACGGGATTTTATGAATATTCACAATTCGAAAAAAACGCATAGTCCAACAGGTGCAGAGATCCTCATTAAAGAAGGGTCACGCAAAACATATTATAYGGAAGAGCAGGAGTTGTATAGTTAAGTCCATCCCTAAAGTCATGCCGAACTCGTTTCAGGATCTCACAGGCAAGACTTTACCATATGCAAGTATTTATCCTGAGAGATCCTGAAACAAGTTCAGGATGACTACATGTTTATCCTATTTTAGTTTCTTCACCAATACATTAAAATCCGCCCCAACAACGGGTATCTTTTTCCATTCTGTATCCGGACCCTTTTTATAATAAGTGYCACCATTTAGCAAGCCACACGAAAAACCAAGGTTTTTTCCGGGGATTGTACTTAAAAACTCAACAGAAACCAGTATCTCTCCTTTTACCCCAACTTTATAAGGTGAAAGGTCAACACTGATCAACTGATTACTGGTCAACGGGGAATTGGGATCTTTTTTCCTTGCTATTGATCCCTTTATTTCTTCCTTAACCAGGTTATCACCCTGCGGCAACTTATCACCCATGGTATACACATTAACTTTAAAGGGGATGGTATCCTTACCCAAATTGTCAACATGAAAAGTAAGCTTTAGTAATTCAACCGGTTTATGGCCCGCATTCATTTTTATACCTACCTGGCCACCCTGTACAATATTAAAACTATTATTGGTTGTTCCTGAGCGGGATTTATTACCAATTGTTTTGGTCTTGTCCTGTGCTAAGCTATTTAAGGAAATAAAACAAAACACACAGGAAAGCAGTAGCTTCAAACTTTTAACTAATTTTTCAGATAAAGAGTAATATTGGTTTATCATAAGGCTATTAATAAAATATGTTTAATTAATAGCAAGACGACGCTATACCCCAATTGGTTGCATGAAAAAAACAATTCCCGCTTTATTTCCTGATCATTTTATAATGCCTGATGCCGGCCTCTTCAAATTCGGCCCCCACTTTTTCGAAATTGAATTTTTCGTACAGCGATACGGCCTGTACTTGTGCGTGTAGGTAAACATAAGCAGCATCAGCAGGCAGATCATTTAAAACAGCCTGAACCAGGGCCTGCCCTATTCCAAATCCTCTGAATTTTTGCAGCACGGCAAAACGTTCCAGCTTATAGCCTTTATCAGTTTTTCGCCAGCGGCAGGCCCCTGCGGGTTCGTCATTAACAGTTGCCAGGAAATGATTGGATTCTTCTTCAAATTCCCACTCCAGTTCTGGCGGGCAATTTTGTTCCACTACAAAAACTTCGCGCCTTACGGCAAATACTTTATCCAGGTCGGCCTGTGCCGTTACTTTTTCTACTCTTAAGTTTAAGTTTGTGGGCATTGTAATGTGGTTTCGTTTTAAGTATATCTAATTTACTGGTATGATTCTCTTGTGCAGCATCAATAGAGTGCGTACAGGTAATATCATCTTCCTGTTGGGCCAAAATGGCCAATTGCTGATAAAACTTATGAAGTTGATCGAGCTCTTTTTCGGTAATATCCTCAATATCAACCATGCGGTTGCTTGCACCCTGATGCGAGGCCAGTAATTCATTTAGCTTTAAATGAATGGCTTTTGAGTCTTTATTCTGCGATTTCTGGATCAAAAAAACCATCAAAAAAGTAACAACCGTAGTCCCCGTATTAATAATAAGCTGCCAAGTATCGGAGTAATGAAATACAGGTCCGGTTATTCCCCATATAATAATAACGCTTATAGCAGTTAAAAAAGCTGTAGAACTGCCGGTAGCAATGGTTGCCCAGTTGGCAAACCGTTCAAACAAATTCTTCTTTTTTGGAGTCATTATTTTGGCTTTATTACAAAGTATATTAACAGCAAAGCGCCATTACAACAAATGTAATGACGCTTTGTTAATTTTTAATGAATATTATAATTTGCTGTTTACATCAACACAGTTAAGGTCTTCAAAAGCAGCCGCTAACCTTTTAACAAAGGTTTCTTCGCCTTTACGTAACCATACACGTGGGTCATAATATTTCTTATTTGGAGAATCTTCGCCTTCAGGATTACCAATCTGGTGTTGAAGATAAGCCTCTTTTGATTTGTAGTAATCTTTTATACCTTCCCAATAAGCCCATTGCATATCGGTGTCGATATTCATTTTAATGGCACCGTATGAAATGGCTTCGCGGATCTCTTCCTGGCTTGAACCAGAACCACCGTGGAATACAAAGTTGATAGGTTTTTCGGCAGTTAAACCAAATTGTTTTTTCACATACTCCTGTGAGTTATGCAATATAACAGGTTGTAATTTAACGTTACCTGGTTTGTAAACACCATGTACGTTACCAAAAGCAGCTGCCACGGTAAAACGCGGGCTTACTTTTAAAAGATGCTCGTATGAATAAGCCACATCCTCAGGTTGAGTATATAAACGTGAGCTATCAACATCAGAGTTGTCAACGCCATCTTCTTCACCACCGGTTACACCTAATTCAATTTCAAGTGTCATACCCATTTTAGCCATCCGGGCCAGGTATTTTGCAGAAATTTCGATATTTTCTTCGATAGGCTCTTCTGAAAGATCAAGCATGTGCGATGAAAAAAGTGGTTTACCTGTTTCGGCAAAGAATTTTTCGCCATGATCCAACAAACCATCTATCCATGGTAAAAACTTCATTGCAGCATGGTCAGTATGTAAAATTACCGCTATGCCATAATGCTCTGCCAGTAAATGAACGTGCCTGGCTGCAGATACCRCACCTAAAATGCAGGCCTGAAGTTTTGAATTATCCAATGATTTACCGGCATAAAAYTGTGCGCCGCCATTTGATAGCTGGATAATTACCGGAGAGTTTACCTGCTTAGCGGTTTCCATAACTGCATTAATGGTATTTGTACCAATAACATTTACTGCTGGTAAAGCAAACTGGTGCTTTTTAGCTACTTCAAATAGTTCCTGCACCTGATCGCCGTGCAGAACACCTTTATAATTTTTTAAATCCATGAGCTTTTATTTGGGCCTCGAAGTTATAAAATTTCTTGGTTTCGGGCATAAGTATCTGATTATTTGTTACGATTTAACTTCTGCATAACGTTAATTATACACATTACTGAAAAAAAATAGTTTTATATATAAAACTCATAACTTATAACAGCTTACATGTTTAATATTTTTTGTTTCTTTGTAGTCAATTGAAAGAGCTAGACATAGATATGGCGTGGTTTAAACGAGAGTTGAAAGGGATAATTACGACTACTGAGGAAAAGAAAGAAACCCCTGATGGTATCTGGAATAAATGCCCGAATTGTAAGAAACCCCTGCATTATTCTGAGCAGGTTGAGAATCAATATGTTTGCCATTACTGTGGCTATCACCTGCGTATCGGTTCAAAAGAATATTTTGCGGTACTATTTGATAATAACGAATTTACGGAGTTGTTTGCCAATCTTACATCTGGCGACCCACTGCATTTTGAGGATACAAAAAAATATACTGACAGGCTAATTGAAACCCAATTTAAAACCGGGTTAAAAGATGCTATACGTGCTGGTGCTGGTAAAATAGACGGGCAGGACCTGGTAATTGCCTGTATGGATTTTAATTTCATAGGTGGTTCAATGGGATCAGTAGTAGGCGAAAAAATTGCACGGTCAATTGATTATTGTATTGCCCATAAAGTTCCGTTCCTGATGATATCAAAATCTGGCGGGGCTCGGATGATGGAAGCCGCGTTCTCTTTAATGCAGATGGCTAAAACATCTGCAAAGCTGGCCTTGCTATCACAAGCTAAAATACCGTACATATCTTTATTAACCGACCCTACCACCGGTGGTGTTACTGCATCATACGCTATGCTGGGCGATATTAATATTGCCGAACCTGGTGCATTGATAGGTTTTGCGGGCCCAAGAGTAATTAAGGAGACTATTAAAAAAGATTTGCCTAAAGGTTTCCAGACCGCTGAGTTTGTTCAGGAGCACGGCTTTCTTGACTTTATAGTTGACCGTAGAGAAATGAAAGAAAAACTGGCTTCGTTTATAAAGATGATGGCCAGTTAATCCAGATACTATAAATAAAAAAAGCGCAGGATTGAATTCGGCGCTTTTTTTATTTTATAGCGAACGTTAAGTCCCAAGTCCTACTGTTCCTTCAAGTGCACCTCCACCCTCCACATCCTGATCTGGAAGATCGGCAAGGCTACCATCCCAATGCAGGACTTTCAGATTTTCTCTATTAGGTCCGTTCTTTTCAAGACAATGTGTACTTTGATTGATACCTGTACTAACATTTGTGCTACTTTCCCATACTCGTTTGCTACCACCCTGTTTTCGGGTAGGTTGCCAATAACCGTTCATCACGCTATCCTCCTATATCTTGGTTTAATGGATATCTAATTTACTTAAATTTTAATAGATATCCAATTAAATAAAATTGTCATATGCCTTCCGTACCCGGTTCATGACCAACCATGCGGCCGGTGGTACGCCCTTGTGGACGGCTTTCAAAATCAGCTTTGGAAGGTCCTTCTGATGGAAATTCCTTTTTATTGGGTGGTGTTACATCATTTTGCTCACTGTATGAGGTATTAGCCCCTTCTTCAGGCTGATTTACTTCGGGTTGTCTGCGATATCCTGTGCCCTCATTTTCTGATTCACCCTCTTCAGGTATTTCATTATCATTTCCTTCATCGGGTAGCTCAATTGGCCCGTTATCTTCGTCTTCATCATCAAGGTCATCCTGGCTAAAAGTTGGTTCCAGGTCACTATCATAGTCACCATCGTCATCTTTTAATTCATCATCATCAAGATCGCCGTTTGCAAAGGCATCTTCATTTTGACCCGCGAATGAGTTGGCTGTATTGTCGAAATCATTACGATTATTATCCCGGGGATCCCAGGCTTCTTCATTATTAGTCATCATAGGTTTTAGTTTTATCTGTTAACTAATAAACCCATTGAATTACTATATTGTTTTTATTTTATCGAAATAAGAAAATTACTTTCTAATTTAATTAATAATAAGCATAAAAGCAAGAGTTTGTCATTTTAAATCCTGGGAACCCTGAAGAAAAGAATGACGTCGTTAAAGTTCAAAAAAAAAGACTTAAGAAATTTTTAAAACTTCTTAAGTCTTTAACAAGTTGTAAGGGAGAGATTAGAATATCAACAACGCTTATGCGTTCACCGGGCAAAGTTCACGTACTTTGGCTACGGTATAATCTACCTCTTCTTTGGTGTTGTATTTTGAAAAGGAGAACCTGACTGATGGTCTTGAAGCACTTGCACCAATTGCGGTAAGCACGTGAGATCCAATATCGGTACCTGAGCTGCATGCACTGCCACCAGAGGCCGAAATACCAGCAATATCCAGGTTAAATAGCAGCATATCGCCCATTTCCATTTCGGGGAAGGCAACGTTTAGAACTGTATAAAGACTTTTATCGGCATCTATTTCGCCGTTAAAGTTAATACCGGGTATCTGATCGGTTAACTTGCCCATCATATATGATTTTAAACCCTGAATGTGCTTTTGGTGTTGCTCCATTTCAGAATAGGCCATTTCAAGCGCTTTTGCAAGGCCAACAATACCATAAATATTTTCGGTACCGCCACGCATGTTACGTTCCTGGGCCCCACCGTAAATAAACGGTTTTATTTTAATGCGATGATTAACATGCAAAAAGCCAACCCCTTTTGGTCCGTGGAGCTTATGCCCGGCACAAACCAAAAAATGAGTTTTAAGTTTACTCAAATCGTGCTGATAGTGCCCCATGGTTTGCACGGTATCACAATGATAAATGGCATTATATGCTTCGCAAATATCACCAATGCGCTGCATGTCTGACAGGGTGCCAATTTCGTTATTGGCATGCATGATAGATACAAAACTGCGCTCATTATCTTTTAATAATGTTTCCAGGTGATCATAATCAATGTTGCCCTTGCTGTCAACATCAACAAAGCTCAGTTTAATGATGCCCGACTTTTCCATTGCTTCCAGCGTGTGGATCACCGCATGGTGTTCTATCCGGCTGGTTATGGCATGTGTAATTTGATGATCAACAATGCCGCAACGGATAGCTGTATTATCAGCTTCGGTACCGCTTGAGGTAAAAAATATCTCGGCGGGTGACGTATGCAATAAATTCGCTACCGTTTTGCGTGACCTTTCAATCAGTGTTCTTGCCTCGCGGCCATGCGAATGGATAGATGAAGGATTACCAAAATGGTTTTCCATAACCTTATACATTTCTTTTAAAACCTCCGGATCAATCGGTGTAGTGGCAGCATTATCAAAGTAAACACGCATCTTTTTTATCATTATTGAATTAGTGAATGATTGAATTATTGTTTTTTTTAAAGATTACAGAACTATTAAATCAATAATTCGATAACCCAATAATTCAATAATTAATTCACTTTTAAAATTTCTTTTATATCGGCAATTATTTTATTTGCCAGGCCATTTGCAACCGTTTCTGAATTACCCTCAGAATATATCCTGATGATAGGCTCGGTATTTGACTTGCGCAAATGTACCCATTCTTTGTCAAATTCTATTTTAAGCCCGTCAATAGTACTATGCGGTTGTTTACTGTATTTATCCTCTACCTTGCTTAAAAGCGCATCTATATCCATTTCTGGCGTTAACGTTATTTTATTTTTCGATATAAAATAACCTGGATATGACATACGCAAACTTGAAACCGATTTGCCATACTTAGCCAGATGGGTTAAAAACAAAGCAATACCCACCAATGCATCGCGCCCGTAATGCAATTCGGGATATATCACCCCGCCATTACCCTCGCCGCMTATCACTGCGTTAACTTCTCTCATCTTATTCACCACATTCACCTCTCCTACTGCGGCTGCATGATATTCGCCACCGGCTTTCTCCGTAACATCGTGCAAAGCCCGGGTTGATGAAAGGTTTGACACGGTATTACCTTTATTGTTTTGCAAAACATAATCGGCCACGGTCACTAAGGTATACTCTTCGCCAAACATATTTCCGTCTTCGCAAACAAAGCAAAGCCGGTCAACATCAGGATCAACCGCTATACCTAAATGAGCTCTTTTAGCCAGCACTTCTTTTGATAGTGCAGTAAGGTTTTCTGGCAAAGGCTCAGGATTATGCGGAAAGTTACCATCAGGCACACAATACAGTTCATGAACAGTTTCAACGCCCAAAGCTTTGAGCAAAGCCGGTACAAAAATTCCACCTGTTGAGTTAACACAATCAATCACAACACTAAAATCAGCCTTTTTAATAGCTGCTACATCAACCAATGGCAGTGCCAGTATCAGGTTGATATGTTTTTGCAGCCAGCTGTTATCAAGGGTAACCTTGCCCAAGTCGCTCACATCAGCGTACTTAAAATCACTGTTTTCGGCCATTTCAAGTACCTCTTTACCATCCGCGTCACTTATAAATTCGCCGGCGGCGTTTAATAGTTTAAGCGCGTTCCATTGCTTGGGGTTATGGCTTGCGGTAAGTATAATGCCTCCCGCGGCCTTTTCGCCGGTAACGGCAACTTCAACAGTTGGTGTTGTTGATAAACCAAGATCTATCACATCAATACCCAGTCCCTGTAATGTACCCACCACCAGGTTGTTCACCATAACACCCGAAATACGTGCATCACGACCTACAACAATTTTTTTAATACCTGATTTTTGTACGGCCCAGGCTCCGTAAGCCGATGTAAATTTTACAATATCCAATGGTGTTAAGCCATCGCCAACAGCACCGCCTATGGTACCGCGTATCCCCGAGATAGATTTTATGAGTGTCAAAGTTATTTTGTTTGGTGAGGCAAAAGTAAAAATATTTAACTGATAAGCTATGTATAAATGTGTACAATTTGTAGCTTATAGCCACTTTTATATGGAGTTTTATTACGCAAACGTTTGTTTATGAATGCTTTCATTATCATATTTACAGACACAAACCTAAATGCAACAAAGCTACAATATGTATTCTAATTGTAAATTATTGAAGTATTTATAACCATTAACCATACCATATAAATGTTGTTTTAAAGTAATTGATACCTTTGACAATTAAAGCTGAATATCAAATTGCCAGTCCTCAATATTTACATAAAAAACACCAATGCCTGACCAACTTTTACAACTCGACCGGCATTTATTCTATTTCATTAACCATGATCTGTCAAACTCGTTTTTTGATTGGATCATGCCACTTTTACGTAACCCCAAGTTTTGGATCCCTTTATATATCTTCATTATTGTTTTTTGCATATACCGTTACAAAAAACAGGGCGCCATTATTATTGTATTACTGGCTTTAACAGCAGGCTTTGCCGATTTTACCAGCGCCAGCATTATTAAATATAATGTGAAAAGATTAAGGCCTTGCCGCGACCCCGTAGTTTCCCAAACCGATATCAGCCGTGTGCCCTGTGGCCTGGGCTATAGTTTTCCTTCAACCCATGCTACTGATCATTTTGCTATGGCTATATTTTTAAGCCTTGTTTTCTTTAAAAAATGGCGCTGGATATGGTTTTGGGCTATACTGTGGGCCGGTGCTATTAGTTTTGCCCAGGTATATGTTGGTGTGCACTTCCCTGTTGACGTGGTTTGCGGCGCACTTTATGGTGCACTTACAGGCACGCTGTTTGCCTATATATTTAAAAAATTACAACCTACTTTTTAATGGCTTCCTGGAAAATTATTTTATTGTTTTTTAGTGCCTTTTGCGGCGGCACATCTGTGTTTTTCTTTAGGGGTGATAATCATAAGACCCTGAAATTGGTGCTTTCATTCAGTGGGGCATACCTGTTTGCTATAACCGTGTTGCATTTAATACCTGATGCTTATCATGGTAATGACAATTGGGTGGGTGTTTTTATACTCGGCGGCTTTTTGTTCCAGATAGTGCTGGAACAGTTTTCAGATGGTATTGAGCATGGGCATATGCACAAACCCAAACATGATCTGGTGGTGTTTCCGCTGGGTATTATGGTTAGCTTGTGCCTGCACGCTTTTTTAGAAGGGATGCCGCTGGCACAGGGCAACCAGGATCAACTGGTTTATGGTATAGCACTTCATCATATACCAGCCGCTTTTGCGCTGGCTACAGTACTTTTAACCAACAGACAAAGTAAAAGGAACACGGTTATTTTTGTTACCCTGTTTGCAGTGATGGCCCCTGCCGGATATTTTTTCAGCACTGCGCTTAGTAATGGTGACATAGGTAATTTACAGCATTACTTTAATCGTATTATGGGCGTGGTTATCGGTATATTTTTACATATCTCTACCACCATCCTGTTTGAATCAAGTGCCGATCACCGGTTTAACCTGCGTAAAATGATCGCTGTGTTGTTAGGCGTGGCTATAGCATTGGCCGGGTTTGTTGGAGAGCTGTAGAAGTTTTTAAGAAATTATCATCACCTCTGTCATTTCGAACGAGGTACGAGGAGAAATCTTGTACGCTGGTATGCCCAATGTATAAGATTTCTCCCGATGGTCGAAATGACATTTATCTTTTATATCAATTAATACTTTCCAGCATTTTAATATACAGCTCAATCCCTTCCCTGATCTCATCTACATAAACAAACTCATCGGCAGTATGAGAACGTGCGGAATCACCGGGGCCAACTTTAATAGATGGAATATCCAGCAACGACTGATCGGAGGTGGTTGGTGAGCCGTAGGTTGTTCTACCTAAAGCAATGCCTGCCTGTACAATCGGGTGTTCTTTGGGGATGGATGATGGTTTTAATCGGATAGAACGCGGGTTAACATCGCAGCTTACATGCTCACGGATAATCTCCAGCACTTCTTCATTACGATAGGCATCAGTAACTCTCACATCCACGGTAAAAGTACAGCTTGCTGGTACCACGTTATGCTGAGAACCCGCATTGATAATGGTAACCGACATTTTTATCGGTCCAAAAACTTCTGACTCTTTTGGGAATTTAAAATTACGGAACCAGTCAATATCAGTTAATGCTTTATAAATGGCATTATCACCTTCTTCGCGGGCGGCATGACCAGCGCGACCGTGAGCCACACAATCCAGTACCATTAAGCCACGCTCGGCGATGGCCAGTTGCATCAAGGTGGGCTCTCCTACTATGCCAAATTCCAGTTTCCCTAATTCAGGGATGATTAGCTCCAGGCCGTTCACACCTGATATTTCTTCTTCGGCGGTGGTGGCCAGGCAAAAATTGTATTTTAAATTTTCCTTATCATGAAAATAAAGGAATACAGCGATCAGCGATACCAGGCAACCTCCTGCGTCATTACTGCCTAAACCATAAAGCTTACCTTCTTCAATTTTGGCATCATACGGATCACGAGTATAACCCGAGTTGGGTTTTACGGTATCGTGATGAGAGTTAAGCAAAATAGTAGGCTTGCTGGCATCGAAGTGCTTGTTCCAGGCCCATATATTGTTCATCTTGCGATGAGTTTCAACGCTATGCTGTTGCAAAAGTTCGTTGATCAGGTCGGCGGTACGGTCTTCCTCTTCACTAAAAGATGGTATGGATATTAATTGTTGCAGTAAAGTAACTGCCAGTTGAAATAAATTATTGCTATCGGCCATATATGTAGGCATATCCCATGATGGTAAGGGGGCAAAATTAATACTTTTTTCTTCAAACCTGTATCAGGTTTTGGTATCAAGTAGTTAGTATCAAGTATCAAGATTTTTAAAATCCCCGCAAAAACAAATGCAGCGGTCTTGATACTTGATACTAACTACTTGATACTAAATAAAAACTGCCTGATACTTTGTGTTATTCATCCTCCATTTTAGAGTGCTTGCGGGTATCGTTCATCGTAATATACAACACAAGAGATAAGGCAATGCAAATGGTAATATACCAGTAAAACCATTGCTGGTGATTTGCATTTTTAAACAACAAAGCAATATACTCAGCTGTACCGCCAAATAGGGATACCGCAATAGCATAAGGAAAGCCCACACCTAAGGCACGCACATTGGCCGGAAAGAGTTCGGCTTTTACCACGGCKTTTATAGAGGTGTACCCACTTACAATGACCAGTGCACATAGAATCAATCCAAAAGCTACCCAAACATCCTTAGTTTCGCTTAAAAGGGTCATGATGGGTATGGTGGTGAGGGTACCCAAAACGCCAAAACCTATCAGCAAAGGTTTGCGGCCGATCTTGTCAGACAGTAAACCAAATGCGGGTTGTATCAGCATAAATACCACCAACGTAAGGGTCGATATCAGGGTTGCACTACTCTTGCTAAAACCAGAAGTGTTCACCAAAAACTTTTGCATATAAGTGGTGAACGTGTAAAAAGCAAGCGTTCCCCCTACCGTTAGTCCTATTACCGTAAATACAGCTTTAGGATGTTTGGCCAACGCGCTTAATGTACCTTGCATGGAACGGGCTTTTTGATCTTCATTTTTGAAGGATGCCGATTCCTGCAAGCTGCGCCGTAAATACATGGTTACAATAGCCAAAAAGGCACCTATACCAAACGGAATGCGCCAACCCCAGTCGTGCAGTTGTTGTTCGGTTAAAAAAACACGCTGCAATAATACCAGAACACCAAGGGCCATCAGTTGCCCCATAATAAGCGTTACGTATTGAAAGCTGGAATAAAAACCACGGTGTTTCCTACCTGCCATTTCGCTCAGATAAGTAGCGCTGGTGCCATATTCGCCGCCAACGCTTAAACCTTGTATAATTCGCGCAAACACCAACAATGCGGGGGCAGCCACACCAATTGATTTGTAGCCAGGTGTTACAGCAATAATAAGCGAACCAACACTCATTAATAATACTGATGTGGTAAGCGCGGTTTTACGACCTCGCTTATCGGCAAAGGTACCCATGAGCCAGCCGCCCAAGGGGCGCATTAAAAAACCAATGGCAAAAATACCCGCAGAATTTAAAAGCTGTACAGTTTGATTGTCAGAAGGAAAAAACGCGCTCGAAAAATACAGGGAAAAGGCAGTATAAACATACCAATCATACCACTCTACCAAATTACCTAATGAGCCGCCGATTATGGATTTGATCCGTCCTCCGGTTGTTTTTGGTATTGCTGTGATCTGTTCTATCATATATGATTTTGATATCGAATATTTGATGATAAAAATAAGAGATAATTTCAATTTATTAATACCGAGGTTGATTGTATAGGTCAAATCATCGAAACGGCAAAGCCTTCTTGAGCACCATTGAAAATCAACAATATCTAAAAATCAAAAAATCATTTAAATCAACAGTCAAAATACCTACCTTGTTTCATGCTTTTCACCGAAGACTTTTTGCATTACGTTTGGAAATTCAGGTTGTTTGACCGTATTGGCTTGCAAACCGATGATGGGGAAGAGTTAGAGGTATTATCGGTAGGAATGCACAATACCGATTCCGGGCCTGACTTTCATAATGCCCGCATCAGGATAGGCGAAACCGTTTGGGCAGGTAATGTAGAAGTTCATCTTTCTGCTTCCGACTGGCAAAAGCACGGACATACTGCCGACAATGCTTACGAAAACATAATACTGCATGTAGTTTACCGTAATGATGCCCCGCTTGTGCTGCCTAATGGTCGTAAAGTGCCTACATTACAGCTGAAAGATCGTGTACCTGCTGAGCTGTACAACCGTTATCACCAAATGGTTTTCGGCAACCAGAGTGTAATTCCCTGCGAAAGCAGCATAGCTGGTATTGATGGCCTGATCATGCAGAACTGGCTTACCCGTGTTTTAGTGGAGCGCCTGGAAAAGCGTTCGGCAGCAGTTATTGATACGCTTACCGTTAACCGGGGCGATTGGGAGGAAACATTTTACCAATTCCTGGCATCAAATTTTGGTTTTAAAACCAATGCTCTGCCCTTTGAACTGATGGCCAAATCATTGCCACAGCTTACCCTGGCCAAACACAAGAATAACTCTATGCAAATTGAGGCCATGATATTTGGACAAGCAGGCTTTCTGGAAGCTGAGCTTAAAGACGAGTACCCACTTAAACTAAAAAAGGAATACGATTTTTTGCGAAAAAAATACAACCTTAAACCTATTGAAAACCATTTGTGGAAGTTTATGCGTCTGCGCCCCCAAAACTTCCCTACTATAAGACTGGCCCAATTCGCGGCGCTTATTGTACAATCAAACCATTTGTTCTCCAAAATATTAGAGATAAAGGACATCAATGCCTTGCGTGCCTTGTTTACCTCCATAAAAGTAAATGACTATTGGGACGATCATTATCGTTTTGATGTACCTTCAAAGCCTTCGCCTAAAACTTTGGGGGCTTCGTCTATCGATATATTATTGATAAACACACTGGCATTATTCCTGTTTAGCTATGGCAAACAGCACCAACAGCAGTATTATATAAGCCGCAGTTTAAAATTATTGGAAAATTTACCACCCGAACAGAACAATATTACCGAAGATTTTGTTACCTTAGGGCTGAAAATTAACAATGCATTTGAGTCGCAGGCGCTGCTGGAGTTGAAAAATAATTATTGTAATTATAAGAAATGCCTTCAGTGCGGCGTTGGTAATAAGATACTAAAACTGGCCTGACATGCTACAAAGAATAATTACTTTTTTTGAACGGTACTCCTTCGGTGTATGCACCTATCTTGGCGAAAGATTCAATATTTCTATCGCGAAGATCAGGTTATTCTTTATCTACTCTTCGTTTCTTGCAGTGGGTTTCCCACTCATATTCTATTTCTTTGCCGGCATCGTATTAGATATACGCAATTATGTTAAGCGCAACCATACCAGGGTTACAGATCTTTGACCGCTGATTCTTTTGATGAAATGATTGCGTTGATTTGCTTGAATCTTGATTTTTTACCGGCAGATTGTTTTTAGTGGTGTTCAAGAAGGCTTTACCGTTTACATGATTAACGGATCATCATGATTTTTGACTGAATTATTGGTCATTCGTTTATGATTTTCAAACTTATCACCCGAACCCCGCTCCCCGAAACCGACAACAGAACCTACAAAAGCCTTCCCGTCATTACAGCATCCTGCAGGTTACGTACTTTGAATTTTGGTTTATAACAATATTGGGCCAGTTGTTTTACCCAGGTACTATTATAGCCGAACATTATTTTTATC
>NZ_JBFUJG010000079.1:0-24242 GCF_056401495.1 Mucilaginibacter sp. P4_E8 | reverse complement strand
ATTGTAAGCTGAACAGCAAACGCTGACCATCAAATCCTGTTTTACCATAATACCCCAATTATTTTTACACGGTCAGTGTAAATTTTAAACGGCTTATTTTTTTTGTTAAATTCTAAGGCTAACGGGTGGCCAATATATCTAAGGCCTATAATTCCAATATTATTTTTATTCGGCTGCATTGTTATTATGAAGATTTAATTGGTTAGCTTGATATGCTGAAAATATAATGCGGATTACCCGAGCTAAAAACGGGTCAATTTACTGGTCGGTCACAGCTTCGCAAGCTCACTTACATGACCCATTTTAAAATAATTATTTTTTGAATTAAATATCAACCAAAGGGTTGGTAATTGCATAAGAGCATGCTTTATTACAATGCCTTTTTATATTATTAATATTTAATCGCAGACCAGTAATCTGACCTGCTCTTTTAAATTTAGAGCAATATTACGCTACCCGCACTCGCGGAGTTTTCTATTTTCGCTATAACTTTAATATGAAGTTTTGTGTAAGGCTTTTATTCATCAGAACAAAAAGGTTAATAATTTTTCTTTTGTTTTATCAAATGTATTTAATTGGTGTTCAATAATAAAGCAACTTTTCAAATTAACATAAAATTGTAATTTACCCCTGAATATTTACACTTGTTGTAAATATATTTATACAATAACTGTAAAGTATAGCATACCCAAATTCAGACTGATTAGTAAATTATTTTTTTGATTCAGGTTTTGCCAAGCTAATTAAAAGGGTGCCCATGTCTTTTAGTTTATGGATGCTTAATGTTAATTTTTAGGCAAATTATTGGCAAATATTATAGCGTGATTTGTATTTGTAATGTACTAAGCTGGTTACAATGTCAGCAATGCAGAAGCTCTAATTCTCTCATCACAACTCGCCTTTGGCTACCTGCTATACATTTATTCCCCAAACCTTTATTGGTAGCTTCCTGTTAATATTAGATGCTGACAGCATAACAATTGACTAAAAAGCCGAGTGAAAAAAAATTTTTTCGAAGTTGTCCAATTTCTATAATCTCAATCATTATTGGAGTATAATTTAATATTCAACAAAAATTAAAAACAAAATGAAACAAAGAGTTAATGTTTTCGAAAAAGGACAAGGTGCAATAAAATCGATGTATGGTTTAGGGATATACCTGGCTAAATCATCAGTGGAGCAATCGCTTTTAAATTTAATTTATTTCAGGGTGTCACAAATTAATGGCTGTGCTTATTGCCTTGACATGCACTCCAAAGATCTGCTTGCAAAGGGCGAAACCGGGCAGCGTCTTTTTGTTTTGGATGCATGGCGCGAAGCCCCTTTTTATTCTGAACGCGAGCGTGCTGCACTTGCCTGGGCCGAAGCCCTTACAAAACTTACCGGACCAGTTCCGGATGCCATTTATGAAGAAGCAAGTAAACAATTTTCTGAAGAAGAATTAGTCGATCTGACGATGGCGGTTATCACCATAAACAGTTACAACCGTCTTAATCTTGCTTTCCCTGCCCCCGCTGTTGTTGGAACTTACAAACCAGGTGCACACGCGATGTAAGTAAGATAGCATTTAATTATCGGGATATTTTGACGCAAATGGCAGTGTTGAGATTCGGCCCTTTATACATAGATCAATCACCTGTGAACAAAACCCGCTCTTGCATCAAGGCGGGTTTTGCAATTGAGTTTATAAACTCAATTGTAACAAGCTATATGCTTTTTGACAGAGTTAACACAAAGGTAATACGGGTGCATTTATTTTGCCGGTGGTTCCCAAAGACCCACAAAATATCATGTTAAAAAAATCAATAATACTTCATATGCTTGCCGTGCTTTTCGTGGCATCAGCGGCAAATGCCCAGGATCAGTCAAAACCTAAAGAGCTAAAAACAATAATCGTTTTTTTTGATGGCCTAAGACCTGACTATATTACACCCGAAGCAATGCCTAACCTGTATGCGTTCAGCAAGCGGGGGGCATATGGTAAACAGCACCATAGCGTTTACCCAACGGTAACCCGTGTAAACTCATCGGCATATTCAACAGGCAGCTATCCGGCCAAAACCGGCTTAATGGGCAATACAGTATATTTTCCGGAAGTGGATAAATTAAAAGGGTTAAATACAGGTGAGGCGGAAGACCTGAACAGGATCACCAAGGCTACAAACGGCAATTTACTCACAGCCATATCGCTGGGCGAATTATTACAGGCCGCGGGCAAACGGATGATGGTTTTTAGTTCGGGCTCAACCGGGCAGGCATTGCTGCAAAACCATAAAGTTAGCGGCGGCGCTATTGTTAACCCATCCTTGATCCTTCCCGAATCGTTTAAAGATACCGTAGTGAACGCTATTGGCCCGATACCTGAGCATGCAAAACCTAATACGCCGCAGCATAAATGGGTAGCTGATGCATTGATCAGATTTGGCCTGGCAGCAAATGGGCCGGATGTAAGTGCTATTTGGTTTTCTGACCCTGATGGTACGGCACATGAAGACGGTATAGGCGCAGAAACATCCATGGCTTCCATCAAATCTGTTGATCATGAGTTTGGCCGCATCCTGGATTCGCTGAAAAGTAAACACCTTGATCAAAGTTTTAATATCATCGTTTCTGCCGATCATGGCTTTATAAGCCATGCAGGGGGCGGCGCCAATGTGGTAGGGCTGCTTATTGCTAAGGGATTGAAAAAGGATAAGTTATCAGACGATGTAGTAATGGCCGATGGCGCTATTTATGTAAAGAATCATGATAAGGAAATAATTAAAAAGATAGTAGCTGTTTTGCAGGAACAGCAATCTGTTGGTCCGGTGTTTACAAAAGGCGTTAAGAAAGGTGATTTGAAAGGTTGAGTTAATGGTACGCTTTCTTTTGAATCCATCCACTGGGATCATCCAACCCGCTCCGGGGATATACTTACAGGTGGAAACTGGGACGACCGTAAAAATAAATTCGGGTATGCTGGCACAAGTTTTTCGGGTGGTGTTGCTGGTCACGGTGGGTTTAGTCCTTACGAAGTACATATTGCCTTGCTGGCCTCAGGACCAGGTTTTAAAAAGGGTTTTGAAAGTGAGTTGCCAACTTCAAATGTTGATATAGCACCTACAGTACTGCACCTGCACAATCTCCCGGTGCCGCAGCAAATGGACGGCCGGGTTGTATATGAACTGTTAACAGAAAAGGTGCCGGCAACTGCTCCTTTAAAAGCCAAAACAGACAGTATAGTAACCGAAGTAAATGAGCCCTGGGGAACTTACAAACTGATGCTGTATCGCAGCATATTAGGTAAATATATTTATACCGATTATACCAGTACAACCCGGGTTTTAAAAAAGTAAGTTATAACATTGTGCAATTTGTCATCCCGAGGAACGAAGGATCTATTATAGGATTATGTAGCAGAGCAGATGCTTCACTGTCGTTCGGCATGACAAATGTTTTTTAAAGGCAACGTAAACTTATTTGATCATGATGCCAGCATCTTTAAAACCGGCCAGATCTGATATAGACGGATCTTTTTCGGTGATCAGTGCATCAATGGCATTGGCGGCACATACATAGTATGGATCCGATGCGCCTATTTTTTCATAGGTAGATAAGGCTATCACGTGTTTTGAAGTTTCAATCATGGCCCTGTCAACCAGGCTTTCCTCGTAAGTAAAGCCGGTTATACCAATTTTTAAATCAATACTGCAAATTCCTAACAGGCATATATCGGCTCTGAAATTACGGATAGCTTCGATGGTTTCATACCCGGTTGTTGAAAAGCTGTGTTTATTAAGCTGTCCGCCAATAAAAAATACATTTACGTTTGGGTATTCTTCTAAAACCGATACGATTGGAAAGCAGTTGGTTATAACAGTAAGGGAAATGTCTTTAGGTAATGCATCCATTACAGCCGTGGTTGTTGTACCAGCGTTTGCCAAAATAACCTGTCCGGGCTTAATAAACTCTAATGTTTTTTGGGCTATTACCTTTTTATGTTGTGTGTCGATATTTTGACGCTCTTTAAAATGGGGATGCACAGGCGAACCAATGATGGCCCCTCCTCGCACGGCCTTCAATAAGCCTTTATCAGATAATTCTTTGATATCTCTCCTTACCGTATCTGTTGATACGTTAAGCAACTGGCTTAGGTCATCAAGAATAACTTTATTGTCTTTTGAAATTTGTTCTACTATTTTTTGAAGTCTTTCCGCTTTCAGCATAAACAAATATAGGTTATAAATCAATAATTGCAAATTGTTGCAGTTTTATTATAATTACCTGCAATTAATTGAAATATATTGCATAATATTGCAATATGAAAACATTGAAAAGAATCGCTGTAGATATGGATGGTGTGCTGGCCGATACCGACACACATTTTATAACCTGGTATTATAATGCTTACGGGGTACAGGTTCCGTATGAACAATTGTTAGGAAAGCCCGAAGGCGAAGGTTTCCCTGAAAARGGGGCCATCCGGAAATTTGCATTCTCTCCGGGGTTTTTCCGTACGCTCCCGGTAATGCCCGGAGCGGTCGAAGCCATAACAGCGCTAATGGAGGACTTTGAAATTTATATTGTATCGGCTGCTATGGAATTTCCGCAATCGCTTGCCGAAAAACATGCCTGGCTGCAGGAACATTTTCCTTTTATACCATGGAACAATATTGTTTTTTGCGGCGATAAAAGCATAATCAATGCAGATTATATGATTGACGACCATCCTAAAAATCTGGATAAATTTGAAGGAGTAACCATTATGTTTAATGCAGCCCATAACACTAACATCACCCACCATCAACGGGTTGTATCATGGCAGGAAGTGCTTAATTTATTAAAAACCGTGGAAGCTCCATATTTAATTAATAGTAACGGTGATCTAACCTAATATAAACCTTTACGAAATCATTTCATTTAATAAAGGTTAAATAAAATACCTGAAAGTTTAACAATAAACTCTTGTCGAATTAGCACTTTATTCATTGTAGCTAAATAGTTTAGGGTTAAACTATTGCCTTATGAATTTCAGGTCCCTAAGCATTCCCAGCGTTGTTGAACGCTACAACTAACCTTTGATCAATGTAGTTTCTGATCCCGAAAAATGCATACAGCTTTATGAAGCGGGTGCAGGCTATCTGGGGCTCACGCAGGGTTATGCCCCTTATCGCAATCTTAACAGTTCACCTTCAGGACCTGATTAAGCGGAAGTATTAAATCATTCTTCATAAAATTATTCCCTTTACCAGGAAATTGCAAAGCCGCTCTACTTTTGTAGGGCGGCTTTGTGTTTGTATAAGATTGTAAATGTTTTGCCCTTATTCGGCATCATAGATAACTACCTTTTCAAATAAAACACGAAACTCATCTAAAAAGGCTTTGTGCAGTGGGTGAACCTGGTAAACATCGTGCGCGGCAAGATCCTCAAAAAACAGTATCAAACTAAAAGTATAACTCGTATCCACAACAGCACGCTCAATAGGAGCAGGTGTGCCGATATGGAATGTTTTTACAACCTCAATGTTTTCTAAAGTTTGCAGGCCATTACGAAAGGCCAGTTTTTGTTCTGTGGATGTATCGGCTTTGAGCCAGAATAATACGTGGTGTGCTATCATTTTTTGTTTTTTCGGCAAATGTAATGAATAGGCGCTTGTTGCCGGATGAAAAAAACAGACCTATTTATGTAGAGACGTATCACATGTGTCTCCCTGTTGATTAGAGATGCATGTGATACGTCTCTACATTAAAATCCAATCTTTCGAACACTTATGATGTTATCACCGAACCATTTTTAACAGATTATTTAACTCCCACTTAAGCTAAAATCGAAATAGATAAAGCAACTTTGCATTTATATAGCTTAAAAAATTATGCAAAGAAGATCGGCGCTGAAAAATATTGGGGGATTGCTTCTGGTTCCCTCCCTGGGTTTTGCTAATACCTCAACAAAAAAACAACCGGTTTTAAGGGTGGCTCATTTAACTGATATACATCTTAAAAATAAATTTGATGCTCCGGCCCGATTTGTAAAGTGCCTGCACCATGTACAGCAACAAACCCCAAAGGTCGACCTGATATTAAATGGCGGTGATGCCGTGTTTGATATGAATAAAGAAAACCTAAGTACCATTAATGATCAATGGCAGCTTACTAAATCGACCATGAAAGCAGAGTGCAGCTTGCCTGTCCATTACTGTTTGGGTAATCATGACATTTGGTGGAACGAGAACGATAAAGGGCAAGCCATATACGGAAAAAAATATTCCATGGACCAGTTAGGGCTGGTTAAGCCTTATTATAGTTTTACTCAAAGTGGATGGAAATTTATTATACTGGATAGTGTTCATTTAGATATTGACAACACCTGGTACATAGGCAAATTAGGCGAGGAACAATTTGCCTGGCTCGAACAGGAATTGAAAACTACCGATCCTGCTATGCCGGTACTGGTCATGACGCATATCCCTATTTTGACCGCTACTAACCTGATAGAAGATAATACGGTTAACAAATGGGTAATGCT
Source organism: Mucilaginibacter sp. P4_E8 (assembly GCF_056401495.1). NCBI lineage: Bacteria > Pseudomonadati > Bacteroidota > Sphingobacteriia > Sphingobacteriales > Sphingobacteriaceae > Mucilaginibacter > Mucilaginibacter sp. P4_E8. Next base: position 17,737 of record NZ_JBFUJG010000079.1, on the reverse strand, counting down.
GGGTGGCGATATGCATACCGATAATGCTAAAATAATCAGCCTGTTTTATCAGCACCCTAACGTTAAACTATGCTTAAGCGGCCATATTCACCTGCGCGACAAAGTAGTTTATAACCATGTTACCTATATATGCAATGGCGCTGTGAGCGGAGCCTGGTGGGAAGGTAACAGAAGGGAAACTGCCCCCGGCTATGGTCTCCTTGACCTGTATGCCGATGGCAGCTTTACCGAAGATTACGTTAATTATTAATGCAGCTTTTTAATAGAGGAAGCAAATATATCAACAGCAGTTTCCAGTTCTTTAGGGTTCATGGACGCGAAACCCAGCCGTGCATAATGTAATGGTTGGGTTTTGTCTTGAAAATAGCTTTTACCATCACTCATAGTAAGGCCGTTGGCTGCCGCTTTTTGGGCTACCTCATCGGCTTTGATACCGTTTAAATAGTTTATCCAAACCGCAAAGCCACCATCCGGAATTTTAAAGCTGATGTGCCCGGCAAGCTGCTCCTGAAGCAGACTGCAAAATATATCGCGCCTTTCATGGTACACTTTATTTGCTTTTTTCAGGTGACGGCTGATGTCGCCATTTTTTAACAGGTTGGCCATGGCTTCTTCCAAAAGTAATTCGCCCTGCCTGTCAATAAGCCTGCGCAGCCTTGTGGCCTGATCAATGAGGTTAGGCGGCGCCACCATAAAGCCTATGCGGATACCCGGCGCAATGGTTTTACCGAATGACCCGATATAAACTATACTACCGTAATAGTCGGCGCTGGCTAAAGGCAATATAGGGCCGCTGGAATAGTGGAAATCATAATCGTAATCGTCCTCAATAATAGCGAAGCGGTACTGGTGGGCAAGTTCCAGCAACCGCATGCGCCGTTCGGCGCTTAACGTTACCGTAGTGGGGCGATGATGATGCGGAATTACATATACCAGCTTTACCTTTTTCTTTTTACAGATAGCCTCTACCGCGTCCAGGTCGATACCGCATTCATCAACAGGCACCAGCGCCACCTGAGCGCCTGCCTGTTCAAAAACATTATTTGCTTCCGGATATCCCGGGTCGGCAGCTATCGCCGTATCGCCTTTTGAAAGCAGGATCTGGGCGGTAAGGTACAAGGCCATTTGCGCGCCCTTGGTAATCAGCACATGGTTAGGGTTAACCTGCAGGCCGCGGGTTTCGCTCAGGAAACTGGCAAGTTCTATCCGCAGATTTTCTGAACCATGCTCCGGACCGTACATCAGATATTTGGATGTAAAATGATAGTTGGCAAAACGGCGGTATTCGCGCACTATGAGCTCAACCGGGGCCAGGCGAGTATCAGGGAAACCTTCATTAAAAACAAGGTGAGTGTTGTTGGCCGGTTTAAACTGCAGCGGATACGGGATCTTATTGTCATCGACATAAAAATGGGTTTTCGATGCCATGCCGCTTTTCTCGACGGTTTCCAATAAAGGGCGTGGGGTGATATCAGGCAGGTTTTTAGCTACAAAAATGCCTCTTCGGGGGTAAACTTCAACCCAGCTTTGCGCATACAATTCATCATAAGCCGCAACTACCGTTTGGCGGTGTATCGCTAATTTTTTGGCGAGTACTCGGCTGCCGGGTAAGGCAGAGCCGGGTTTTAGTTTCCCCTGCCTAATGTGGTTTATTATCCCATTAGCTATTTGAAGGTATACCGGTGTTTGAACCGATTTATCAATGTTTATGAGGTTTTCTGTCAGTAGCATACTGGTCTATTTGATTGGTAATTTCTTTCATATAAATATAGGCCAATTGATTTGATAAATCAAAGACCGTGGACCATCTTGTTTGTTATTTGTGGACCAGCTGTATGGTCCAATTCGTGCTTACCTTTAGGTATTATTTATTAAATCCTTACCATTATGCAACTCATTCAAAGTTTTAAACTGCCCTCCCTGTATCTCCGTATAGCTATTGGCTCTGCTTATTTATGGGAAGTTGCTGATCGTTTAGGTGTATTGGGAGCCAACGGTAAACCACATGTAGGCTGGGGCGATTGGGCTCATTTTGTAGCTTATGCCCGTCAGGTAATGAGTTTTTTGCCGGCATCACTGATCCCTGCTTTTGCAACCCTGGCCACTATTGGCGAAGCTGTTTTTGGTTTTTTGATCCTGATTGGCTTGTTTACCCGCATGGCCGCCATAGGCAGCGGAATTTTGGGGTTTTGTTTTGCAATAGCCATGGCCATATCATTTGGTATCGAATCGCCGCTGGGCTATTCTGTTTTTACCCTGAGCGCTGCCAGCTTTTTATTGGCCACATTACCATCTTATGCATGGAGTACCGACTCCTGGCTTTCACACATAAAAATTAACAAACAATTGAGTGCTTATCAGAATATGAACAGCGCCGAAGCAATTTTAAACCACAAATAAAATGAAAATATTAGTTATAAGCATTTTGATCCTTTTTTTATCACACCAGGGTGTATTACATGCGCAGGATCATGATCACATGAATACAAAGGATAAAATAACAGAAACCTACCTGCTTAAGACCTTGCTGAATCAACCCGGCATCAGCAATAAAGAAGTGCAAATGCTGGTGGTAACTTTTCCGCCTTCAAGTGTATCGGCGGCTCACAGGCACCCGTTCCCAACCTTCGGTTATTTGCTGGAAGGTGAACTGGAATCAACATTTGAGGGTAAAACATACCATTACAAACCGGGCGATTCATTTTATGAAAAACCTAATGGCCTGCACGCGGTAACTAAAAATAGCAGTCCGGATAAACCCGCAAAGCTGTTAGTATTCTTTATCGCCGAAAAAAATAAACCTACTTCTGTACCTGTAAAAAATTAAACAACATGGAAACTTCATCATCATCAAATAAACCATCAACCCTTTTCGTAGTTATCGCATTTGCTATTGTATATGTGGTATGGGGTTCAACCTACTTTTTTATTCAGATGGCCATACATGGCTTTCCACCTATGCTGTTGGGAGCCCTGCGCTTTTTTACCGCAGGCATATTATTGCTTATATGGTGCAGCATCAAAGGCGATAAATTATGGGTTAAAAAAGATATTATCACTTCGGGCATTAGTGGTTTGCTCATGCTTTTTGTTGCCACCGGGATAGTAATATGGGCAGAGCGTACTTTACCCAGCGCTATGGTAGCCATTATGGTATCCGCCAATCCAATTTGGTTTGTAATATTGGATAGGGTAAACTGGAAGATCAATCTTAAAAGCAAAACAACCATTGCCGGCCTCTTGTTTGGTTTTGCGGGAGTGGTATTACTATTTGGCGAAGCGATAAGCAAGTCGCTTGTGGGTGCTATAAGTCATGCACAATTAAATGGTTTGCTTTTGCTGCTTGCAGGACCAATCGCATGGTCTGCCGGTTCTCTATATTCTAAAAAAAGAGGAAGTGATGCTCCTGCCCGTGTAAACACCTCATGGCAAATGATCATTTCGGGCCTGGCATTTATACCTGCCAGCATGTTTAATCATGAGTTTCAGTCATTTCATTTTAGCCAGGTGCCATTACAGGCCTGGTTAGCAATTGGCTATCTTATCCTGTTTGGTTCCATAGCTGCCTTTAGTGCCTATGTATGGCTGTTAAAAGTACGCCCGGCCACACAGGTTAGCACACACTCTTATGTAAACCCGGTTATCGCGGTGCTGTTAGGTATTTTGTTTGCCCATGAAGATATTTCAGGATTGCAAATATTTGGTTTATTGGTGATATTATTCAGCGTATTGCTTGTTAATATGGCCAAATATGGAAAATTTACTATATCACTGTCACATTTTCCATGGAGTATTCGTAATAATAAGACAAAGAGTTCTTTGAGCGCAGCTCATGACAACAAGATATGTCTTAATCAATCGTAATACTATCTAAAAAAACAATTGCATGTCTACCAAAAAAATCAACATTACCTACTGGGTATTCACTGGCCTTTTACTGGCTTTTATGGGGCCCGGCGCTATTCTTGATCTGCTATCCACGCCCGAGGCACTTGCCGTGTTTAAGCATTTGGGTTATCCGGCTTATTTATCACCCTTTATGGGGGCTGTTAAATTACTGGGGGTTATAGCCATATTAATTCCCGGCTATCCAAGGGTTAAGGAATGGGTTTATGCCGGATTTGTTTTTGACCTTACAGGGGCCATATTTTCGGGCCTTGCCGTAGGCGACTCACTGCTACAGGTATCTCCAATCCTGATCGGGTATATTTTGATAGCAGGTTCTTATATTTATCATCATAAAAGGCTAAATATAAGACCGGTAAGGTTGAGTGTAGTTTAGGCTGTTAATATGCATTTTCGAAATTGATGAGCCAATGGGTCCCAAACTTGTCGGTAAGATCGCCAAATATGGCGCCCCAAAAAGTGTCTTCAAGCGGATGTGTTGCTTCACCATCTGTTGATAGCTTAGCGTAAATGGTTCTTGCTTCTTCTTCGCTGTTGCAGTTCAATAACAGCGAAACTGAATTTCCTTTTATCAAACCCGTTTCTGGCACCATGTCAGAGGCGGCAAGCACAATAGAACCATTAATAAGCGTGGAATGTACGATGCATTTTTCCATACATGGCGGCATGGGTTCGGTAATCGGTAGCCCTAATTCGCCAACTGTTTGAATGATCAGTTCGCCGCCGAGGCATTCTTTATAAAAGGTCATTGCCTCCAGGCAATTGCCATTAAAGGTTAGGTAAGAATTGATATTTGCCATCTGAATATCCCTTTTTTGTGCACAGTTTGATTGACAATACAAAAATGAGTGTTGTAACGCAAATTGATAGGGGGGCAATACGACAATTGAGCGGGTAATTACCGACAAAATTAAAGCCGCCCTGTGCTAATTAAACAGGGCGGCTTTAATTTTAATAGGTGACTGTCAGAAGTACGAAGTAATCCCCGACTTACAGAGTCGCTCTGTATAGCATAGAGATTGCTTCGTCCCTCACAATGACGCGTATAGTTATAGGTGCTTTTTAATAAGAAGTCTATTGCTTTGCAGCCCAGGCGTCCATTTTCCCTTCAAATACGGCAAGCGGCATGGCACCGTCTTTTAAAACCTGGTTGTGGAACTCTGCCAAATCAAACTTGCCGCCCAGCTGCTTTTCATATTTAGTGCGAAGCTCCCGTATTTTAAGGGCCCCCATTTTATAGCCCAATGCCTGGCCAGGGATGGCCATATAGCGCTCAATTTCGGCAGTTGCACCTTGTTCACTTATTGCCTCGTTATCCATCATGTATTTAATAGCCTGTTCACGGGTCATGCCTTTGGTATGGATAGCCACATCAACAACTAAACGGATAGCGCGGTGTATTTCATCGCCCAGGGCGCCCATATATTGATATGGATCGGTATATAAGCCCAGCTCCTTACCTAATGATTCGCAGTATAATGCCCATCCTTCTACATAAGCATTTTCATTGCCATCAAACCTGCGGAATTTTGGCAAGGACGTGTTTTCCTGCGTTAAGGAAATTTGGTAATGGTGACCCGGAATAGCTTCATGCAGGAATAATGACTCCATGCCTGATGTAATGTTGAACTTGGTAGCATCAAGTATCGGCACATAAAATATACCCGGCCTGCTGCCATCAGCGGAACCCTGGTTGTATTCGGCACTTGCTGATGCTGCACGGAATGCCTCGGTTTGCCTGATCTCGAAAGGCGTTTTTGGCACATGGTTAAACATTTTTTTCAGGTTGGGTTCCATGCGTTTGTGGATATTCTCAAAAGCATCCAAAACCTCTTTGGGAGTTTTATAAGGCGTAAACTTAGGGTCGGTTTTCATGTATTCAAAAAACGCTTTCAGATCGCCTTTAAAGCCAACGCTGGTTTTAATGCTATCCATGATGCCGCGAATGCGGCTTACTTCCTTTAAGCCTATCTGATAAATTTCTTCGGATGTTTTATCGGTTGTGGTTTGTTGTTTTACGAGGTAAGTATATTTGGCAGCGCCATCAGGCAGCGATGAATAGCCCGATGTAGTACGTGCATGAGCAAGGTATTCGGTTTTTAGATAGTCTGCCAGTTTTTTGTAGGTAGGACTTATAACGGTGGATATGGCCTTTTTATAAGATTCTGTTAACTGCTTTTTATCAGCATCCGAAAAATCTTTCGGCAAATTAGTTATAGGGCCATAAAACAAACTCTTGGTTGGATCGGTAACTACCAAATCCTCTAATTCAGGAATGGCTTTTACAACCAGTGCCTTAGGTAAAACCACGCCTGCTTTAATGCCTTTGTTAAAATTGCTGATGGCGGTATCGGCCCAGACAGAAAATGCCGAAACACGTTTTAGCCAGTCGTTGTAATCTTTAACGGTTTTAAATGGCTGTGCGCCTGAGCCCGAACCTAACTGCCCCATAGTGAGCGGCAAAGCATAAAATTGGTTAAAAGGCATATATTCAAAATGATTTTTGAAACCATCAATGGCCAGTTGTGTCTCGTAGATAAAAATATCATACGAAAGCTGATCAGCCTCACTCAGGTCCTCGCGGTTAAAGTGTTTAACCTGATCAAGGTAGTTGGTATAAAAAGTTTTGGCTTTTGCTAAAAATTCTGCCGAACCATCATTGGGAAGCTGGTCGTTATAGCGGTTATCGCCAATGTAAGTGGCATTAAGCGGATATAGCTTTAGTGACTCCTCAAAGTAATTATCAAATACTTTGGCAAGCTCTTTACTATCTGTTTTGGATGAATTTGTTGTTTTGGGCTGATTACAGGCTACTAATATGGCCGCAGCAAAAAGGAATAGGAAGGTTTTTCTCATTTTAATGAATGCTTTATAGGTAAAGCTAATAAATGAAAGAGAGAATTTTAAGTCATGCCGAATTTATTTCGGCATCCCACATGCTAAGCATCAGTATATATGTAGTGTTGGCCTGCCTTGTGAGATGCTGAAACAAGTTCAGCATGACAAGCTTATTGTTTTACTTGATCCCCATTTCCTTTTTCAAAAACTGACCGGTAAAGCTATTTTTTACTTTGCACAATCCTTCAGGAGTGCCTGAAAACAGTATATTGCCACCACCTGAACCACCTTCGGGGCCCAGATCAATAACGTGGTCAACTACCTTAATTACATCCAGGTTATGTTCAATCACCAGTACGGTGTTTCCTTTGTCAACCAATTGATACAAAACACCTAACAGTACGTTGATATCCTCGAAATGCAAGCCGGTTGTAGGCTCATCCAGTATATAAAAAGTGTTACCGGTATCTTTTTTAGAAAGCTCAGTCGCCAGCTTAACACGCTGTGCCTCGCCACCTGATAGGGTGGTTGACGACTGACCCAAAGTGATATAACCCAGACCAACATCGTTCAGGGTTTTTACCTTACGGTATATGGCCGGGATATGCTCAAAAAATGGCGTGGCATCCTCAATGCTCATGTCTAATACATCGCTGATGGATTTGCCGCGGTAACGCACTTCCAGCGTTTCGCGGTTGTAGCGCCTGCCGCCGCACTCCTCACAAGGTACCTGTACATCGGGTAAAAAGTTCATTTCAATCACTTTCATGCCTGCACCCTGGCAGGTTTCACAACGACCACCTTTTACATTGAACGAAAAACGACCGGGTTTATATCCTCTGATCCTTGACTCCGGTAAAGCCACATATAGGTTACGGATATCTGAAAACACCCCGGTATAAGTAGCCGGGTTTGAGCGTGGCGTACGGCCAATAGGTGTTTGATCTATCTCAATAACCTTATCAACATTTTCCAGCCCTTCAATTTTTTCATAAGGCAAGGGATGCTTTTTGGCTCTGAAAAAATGATGGTTCAATATAGGATATAATGTTTCGGTGATAAGGCTTGATTTACCACTGCCGGATACACCCGTAATACCTATCAATTTACCCAACGGAAAATCAACAGATACTTTTTTAAGATTGTGGCCTGTTGCTTTTTTAAGGCTTAATATTTTTCCGTTGCCTTCTCTCCTTTTTTCGGGGATAGCTATGGAGCGTTCGCCGTTAATGTACGAAGTGGTAAGTGTATGTTCTTTCATGAGTTGAGCCGGGGTGCCTTGCGCAACTATCTGTCCGCCGTGTACACCTGCGGCCGGGCCCATATCAATTACATGGTCGGCTTCCAGTATCATGTCTTTATCATGCTCCACCACTAACACCGTATTGCCCAGGTCGCGCAGGTTTTTAAGGGCATTTATTAAACGCTCATTATCGCGCTGGTGCAGGCCGATGCTTGGCTCATCCAGTATGTACATAACGTTCATTAACTGGGAGCCAATTTGCGTGGCCAGCCTGATACGTTGAGCTTCGCCGCCCGAAAGGGTTTTAGCCGTACGGTCGAGCGTTAAATAGCTCAGGCCAACATCAAGCAGGAATACAATACGTGCCCTGATCTCCTTTAATATTTCTTTGGCTATAACATTCTGGCGTTCAGTTAGCCTGTCTTCCAGGTTGGTGAACCATTCCTGCAGGGTACGGATATCCATACAGGCCAGTTCAAATATATTTTTGTTATCAACCTTAAAATGCAATGATTCCTTTTTCAACCGGGCGCCGTCGCAAACCGGACAGGTTCTAAGTACGCGATAGTTTTCCATATCGTCCATACCTTCGTCACCGCGGCGTTCCTGCTGCTCTTCCAGCATCCGGATAATGCCATCAAAAGTGATCTGGTAGCTCTGTACGTTCCATTTATTATACTCCACGGCAACGGTAATCATCTCCGGCGATCCGTTCAGGATGATATCCAGTTGCTCCCTGGTCAGTTTTTCTATCGGTGTTGATAAAGAGAACTCATACTTTTTGGCCAGCGATTTCAACACCTGGAATATCCAGGTTTCGCGGTACTCGCCAATGGGGGCAAGGCCGCCGTTCAGGATGCTTAGTTTTGGATTAGGGATAACCGAAGCTTCATCAACCTCAAAAATATAACCTAAACCATTACATTTTTCGCAGGCACCATAAGGCGAGTTAAAGGAGAATGTATTAGGCTGAGGCTCATCGTATGATATGCCCGATACCGGGTCCATCAGGTATTTACTGTAATAGGCTACATTATTGTCCTTATCGCCCACCCGGATAATGCCTTTGGCAATTTTAAGGGCAGCTTGTACTGATGTATATAAACGCTTGCTATCTTTTTCGCTCACCACCAGGCGATCAACCACAATATCAATATCGTGTATCTTGTAGCGGTCAACCTGCATTTTGGGTTCTACATCGGCCATGGCGCCGTCAATCCACACCTTAAGGTAACCTTGTTTGCGTATTTGCTCAAAAAGTTCGCGGTAATGGCCTTTACGGGCTTTTACCACCGGGGCCAGGATATTAACCGGTTGCCCGTCGAATTTTTCGGTAATGGTTTTCAGGATCTGATCTTCAGACATGCGCTCCATCTTCTCGCCGGTAGTATAGGAGTAGGCATCGCCGGTACGGGCAAAAAGCAAACGCATAAAATCATAGATCTCGGTAATGGTTCCTACGGTTGAGCGTGGGTTTTTGCTGGTTGTTTTTTGTTCAATAGCAATAACCGGGCTCAAGCCCGATACTTTATCCACATCAGGCCGCTCCATGCCGCCCATAAACTGGCGCGAGTAGGCCGAAAATGTTTCCATATAACGGCGCTGCCCTTCGGCATAAATAGTATCAAAGGCCAGTGATGATTTTCCGCTGCCGCTTAGACCGGTAATTACCACCAGCTGGTTGCGCGGAAAAGAAACGTCAATATTTTTTAAGTTATGTACCCTGGCGCCATAAACTTCAACTTCGCTTTGTTCGCCCAGGTCAACAGTAGTTTCGTTCATCATGTATTATCGGTACCAAATATATTAAACCCGGGTAAACGGGCTTGGTTTTAAAAGCTTACGTAAATTGTTTGTGAGATAGCGGCCTTTAAAAGCATTGCTAAAAAATTACGCAAAGATACAGAAATTGGTGCAGATTTTTATGGTAAGCATGTCAGCATAAGGTTAATATTTAGGTTATTAAATGAGTGCATTTTTAGGCGGATAGGTAGTAAGAGCTGGTTTTAAGCAGCAGATTACAAAATCTACCAACGCTTGACTTACTAACTACAAGCGGGTGCTTACGTTAGTGGAGGTGCTAATTCTTCTTTAACAAAATGTAAATCCTGTTTAAGATCATAAACATGGTGAGCAGAAATAAAATTAATAGGAAATAAATTCCGGTCGTTAAAGCTTCATAAAGTATTCTTTGCCAAACAATTATATAACAGCCATCCAGATACGAATACAAAATTAACGCCACAAGTAAAAATAGAGAAACCAAAATATTAAAAGAGATATTTATATGTACCTCCTTAACAAAAAGCCCTTTAAGTGTATCATTGGATGCATCTTGCTCTAATTTATCCATTAGTCCGTATATTATAGCAAGTAGATTAAAGAGAAACCCGCCAATTATAGATACAGATGTTATCAAATCGGAAACATGCTTTGATAAATTAACATTAAAATAAACAAGCAAAATCCCGACACAAAAGGGCAATAAGAAAAATAATACAAAATCCCAAAATGAAATTCCATTATTATCGGAATCTATCCGTTTGAGAGTTTTTAGGTGATCAACAATGATTTTACCTATATTAATTCGTTGAAACATTTGGAGTCAAAGTTAACATGTCGTTGATTAAACTTTCGGACACCTTTACTAATGATTCGGCCGTTGGTTCATTGTTGTCAAAATCCAAATCATCTGAAACTTCTACATCTGGCAATGTTCTATTTTTGGATAATATGTGAAATGTTTTCCTTTTGCCCTTTAATTCCATTTCAAATTCAATCTCATCTAAGCTGTCCAGTCCATCACTAAGTTCTACTACACTATTTTTATGTTCCGCATTATAATACCGCTTTATGAAATCTTTCCAATAGCTACTTAGTGACGATGAAGACCTAATGGAGGTAGTTAAAATTCCTTTTTCTTTCTTTAATCCATTTTCATATAGATCTTCGATTGTACTGGGAATCGATTTTTTTATAAAATCAATATTTTTTAAGTTGCCCATTTCCATCATTCGCTCAAAAACTCTATTATTAAGCATGTTATAGATCCCAGCATAATACTGGTGGTATCCTTTCTCCTGTAAATAAAGATTTAAAGCCTTTTGAATCGATCCTTTAGCACCAAGATCTCGCTTTCTTTGTAAAATTAAATATCCAAATGAGGAATTTATCGGAAGTTGTAAATAAAAAAATAAATTTCTGTAAGTTATATCTGTATCTGGATCCGATGCGAATTTAGTTTCAGTTTCACCAGCAGTCCGCACTTTATAACGATCTCCACCAACACCACTGGAAATATATCCATATAAAACTCGCGCATGTTTATCATGCTTAACTGGTTCATCCAGGGTTATATGAAGGGCAATGTTGTCATTATAAGCATGGGTTTTTTTAATATTTTGATATATATCATCGGCAAAATCCTTGAAAAAGTCGAAGAAATCATCCTTGCCATTAAAGGTCTTTAATAATACTTCTGCTTTTCTATCATGTAATTTTAGACTAAAGGTCGACAAATAGATTTTTTTGGCCATGATTGTGGTTTTAGGTTGTGTTTTATAAAGATACAATCTTTGTTAAATTAAAGACATTTGAGGACAAAAAACTTCTTATCTGGTTAAATGTTCTTTAAATTGCTATATGGATAGTTTTAAGCGTACAAATCCGGATGTGAAAGATCAGGACAAAAAAAAGGCCGACCTTCCATCCTGGAAAGTCGGCCTCGGGGTGCTCCGTAATGTAATCTTTAATTAATTATGACACTGAATGTCAATATTAATTAAAGTTCAGCAACGGCGTAGGCTGGGTCATAGCAAAATAATTATTATACCCATACTTTTTTGGTTGCTGGATAATTGCTTTCATGGCCACAAGCTTGTAAATGTATGAACCGGTTTCACGGTTCAGGCTCATGCGAAAATAATTATCTTCATTTTGTTTGTTAATAGCCCGTTCAAGCTTAATGGATCCGTTGTTGTAAGCGGCCGCCGCCAGTGTCCAGCTATTAAATTCACCGTATAGTTCCTTGATATACTTGCAGGCTGCAATGGTTGATTTACGCAGGTTATTACGTTCATCAACACCATGGCCCACTTTTAGTCCGTAAGTACGCGCGGTACCAGGCATAAACTGCCACAGACCTCTTGCCCCTTTTGGTGATGTACCTTCGCAAAGGCCCGATTCAACCAGCGGGATGTACTTAAAATCATCGGGAATGCCATAAAGCCTTAAAAGAGGTTCAATAACGGGGAACCATTTTTCGGCTTTTCGATGCAGTATGTTTGATTGCACGGTTTTGAAAGTATGCTGTTTAAGCGATGTTTTCAATTTTCGTGTAACCCTGGCATCGTTAACTGGTAAGGCTTCGTTTGCAAAACTATATGCATTTGCATTGCTTTTTAAAAAAATAAATTTCGAAGTCCAATGGCTAATATTTCCATTATTTACAACCTTTTCAGTTATGGTTGTGCTGAAAATATTAAGCTTTGAAATGAGAACCAGCACCAGCATTACGGAGCACGTAAGTAAGTGTTTTTTGATCATTTCTTTTTTTATCATTAACTATACATTTAGGTAAAATGTGCTGCAAAGGTATGTCATACAATTCACATAATCAAATACTTAGCTTTTTGCTAACTTTTTTAGTTGTGGTTTTTGGTTCAAAAACGGGCTTTAAAACTGTTTAAACCCGGTTTTTGAACCGCACAAAATTTTTGCTTTTTTTGATCAGATTTTGCCAAAAAAGCGTACCTTTGACCCTCACGCTGCGAAAGCGCAAAACAAAAAAATATGGTATTTAAGAGACCAACAGGTAGTCGCGACGACAAGCCCAAGAGAACAGCGGGCCGGAGCTCAAGAGGCGACGATAAACCTAAAAGACCTGCAACGGCTAAAGGCAAAGCCACTCCAAACGGAGAGAAAAAGAAATTCACAAAGCCAGAACCCAAACCTTTTCAAAGCAACAGGTTTAGTGATGACAAACCTAAAAGCAGTTTTAGGGACGGAGCATCATCAGGCGATAAAAAATCATCATCAAGACCAAGACCTTATTCTGGACGCCCAACCGGCGAAAGCAGCTTCAGGGATGGCGCTTCATCTGGTGATAAAAAATCATTTTCGCCACGTAGCAAGCCTTACTCAGGCAGGCCAACTGGTGGCGATGATGAAAGACCAAAAAGAAGCTTTGGCGCAAGTTCGGCTGCCGGTGACAGGAAACCTTATTCAGGCAGACCATCATCAGGCGAAGACGAAAGACCAAAAAGAAGTTTCGGAGGCAGCTCTGCCGGCGAAAAGAAACCCTACTCGTCACCGCGTACCAGAACATCATCAAACTCTGAAGATAGGCCTAAAAGAAGTTTTGGTGCTGAATCAAACGGCGACCGTAAATTTGATGCCGGTTCAAAACCAAGGGAACGCTCAACCGATAAGAAATTTGGCGACAGGCCAACCGAAGGTGGATTTAAAAAACGCGAAGGCGCTGCTAAACCATATTCGGGCGAAAGGCCACCACAACGCAAACCAGTATACGATAAAATAACCAAGGACCTTGATGCTCCGGTTAAAACTTTACGCGGCCGTAAAAAATCTGCTGAACCTAAAGCCAAGGATGATGGGCTTATCCGCCTTAACCGTTATATTTCAAACGCGGGCATTTGCTCACGCCGCAAGGCCGATGAGCTGATTATTGCCGGTGTAGTAATGGTTAATGGTGTAGTTGTTGATGAACTGGGTGCCAAGATCGACCCGATGAGGGATGAGATCAAATACAATGGTGAAACCCTGCGACGCGAAAAAATGGTTTATGTATTATTGAATAAGCCTAAAGACTATATAACTACTACCGAAGATCCGCAGGAACGCCGTACTGTAATGCACCTGGTTGAAAAAGCCACCAAGGAACGCATTTACCCTATTGGCCGTTTAGACAGGAACACTACCGGTTTACTTTTAATGACCAATGATGGCGAACTGGCTGATAAGCTGTCGCACCCACGCAGCAATGTTACCAAACTGTACCAGGTTGAGCTGAGCAAAAGCTTAACCCAGGGCGATCTGAATAAGATAGGTTTCGGTATTGAGCTGGAAGATGGTTTAATAAAACCTGATTCGGTATCATACGTTGCCGGCGGTTCAAAAAGAGAAATAGGTATACAGATACACAGCGGTAAAAACCGCATTGTACGCCGTATATTTGAAAGCCTTGGTTATGAGGTAGTAAAGCTTGACCGGGTGGTTTACGCCAACCTTACCAAAAAGGATCTGCCGCGCGGCAGGTGGCGTTACCTGGATGAAAAAGAGATCATTCAATTAAAACACTTAATAAAATAAAAAAACGCCCTGTTTATCAGGGCGTTTTTTGTTGGTTTTATTAACTTGCGCTCTGTAACCAATTTCATCCCACATGAAAAAAATTGTTCTGATCATCGCTTTGTTATCGCCGTGGTTTATTTACGCGCAAAATAAATCAAATAAAAAAAAGGGTCCTTCAACCTATGATCTGGTCATAGGTACTTATACCACAGGTAGCAGTAAGGGGATTGCGGTTTACCGCTTTTATGCAGAAAATGGCCGCCTGGCTTACCTAAGTCAGATTGATGGGGTAGATAATCCTTCCTATTTAACGTTAAGCAGTAATAATAAATTTATTTACGCTGTAAATGAACTGCCCAAAGGTGAAGTGAGCTCCTTTTCGTTTGAGCCTAAAACCGGTAAAATGGTGCTTATCAACAAACAGCCCTCAGAAGGTGCCGACCCTTGTTATATAGCAGTTGATAAAGCGCAGAAAAATATTTTTGTAGCCAATTACAGTAGCGGCACTGTAGCCGTATTGCCTTTAGGTGCGGATGGCTCCATAGGCAAAGCTACCCAAACCCTGCATGATGCCGGCCATGGTCCGAATAAAGAACGGCAGGAAGCGGCGCATGCACACATGTCTATACTATCGCCCGACGAGAAATACCTGCTATATAATGACCTGGGTACTGATAAAGTAAATGTGCTCCGTTATAAAGCATCAAAAGATAAACCTCTTGAGCCGGCGACTCCTTCGTTTGTGAGTGTGACCCCGGGCGACGGTCCGAGACACCTCGAGTTTTCGCTGGATAAAAAGTACGCATACCTGGCAACTGAAATGGGCTCGAACGTTCATGTGTTTGATTATGACAATGGAAAGCTAAAGCAAAAACAAACAGTAAGCCTGCTGGCCGAAGGGTTTAAAGGGCAAACTGCGGCAGCTGCCATACATTTATCTCCCGATGGACGCTTCTTGTATGTTTCAAACCGTTTGGAGACCAATGAAATTATTGTTTACTCCATAAACCAGGCAACCGGCGAACTTACCTTTGTTCAGCGTCAATCGTCGTTTGGTAAAAACCCGCGTGATTTTGCTATTGACCCAACCGGTAAATTCATGATCGTAGCTAATCAAAACAGTGATAGCATATATGTATTCAGAATTGATAACGCCACCGGCAAACTGACACCCACTGGCTTTAAACTGGATATAGGTAATCCGGTATGTTTAAAATTTGCACCAGCCTTGTAAGCTAAAAGCTTAAGGCGGAAAGCCAAAAGCTTTAAACGATATAAACAGAGAAAGCTCAAAGCAAAAAGGACAATTTCCTTTTCGCTTTGAGCTTTCTGCTTTAAGCCTTCGGCTTAATTCGCTTTGGTAAACGAATAAATAATGTATCCTGTTCCGCTGCCAACGGCAACCGGCGATTTCAGGGTCATTGCTGATCCATCATTACTGGCTATATCCAGGCGGTAACCTTCGGCAACATTTTTGGCTTTATCACCTTCAAAAAGTTTTTTAAACTGAAATTGTGTGCCCGTGGTGCCGCCGTTGTAAACAGACCAAAAAATAGTTTGTGAATTACCGTTTGCTAAAGTATACACCCCATTGCCGCTGTTTGTTAATTTCCATGTGCTGCCAACAAAGGCTTCGGGAGGTGCCTGATCAAATACATTTTGAACCGCGTTTTGAACCAGACCATCGTAACTAACATTGTTTAATGTCCATGTGCCAACAAATTTACCACGTGATACATTGCTCGAAACCGTGTTTTTAGGAGCAGAACAAGCTGATAAAACAACAATAAGTGATAGGATTGCGATTGAGGTTTGAAATATTTTTTTCATGACTGAGGTTATTTTTAATGCTTAAGAGCATAAACCCTGCCAAATATGATTTTACACCTTAATTGTTTTTGAGTTTAAGTTTCTTTTGAATTTCCTTTAATCGCTTAGTAATAGTTTCGGTTACCTGGTCGGCTTCTTTAACTTTGCTAAGGCTGTTGGCAACACTTTGGTTGGCCTTTTTTGAAAATAAGGCTCGGCTTAAATTTATTACTGTTTTCATCGGCTATATAGGTAAAAGGTAGTGTTGTTATACGAATGACCCAAAAGGAAGGTTGCGCGTCAATGAAGTTAAACTAATGGTCCAGGTTAACGCTGAATTGTATTCAGAAAATTGATTAGCTGATCCATAGCTCTGGCGCGATGGCTTATGCTGTTTTTTTGTTCCATGCTCATTTCGGCAAAAGTGATGTTGTAGCCATCCGGCTCAAAAATCGGATCATAACCAAAACCTGCTGTGCCACTAGTGCCGGTACAGATTTGCCCTTCTACTGTTCCGTCAAAAAAGTGCTCTTCCCCGTTCCATATTAATGATATAACCGTACGGAAGCGGGCTTTACGATTGGTTTCGCCGGTTAAATTTTGAAGCACTTTGCTGATGTTGGCAGCATGGTTACCATGTTCACCTGCATACCGTGCCGAATAAACGCCAGGCTCGCCGTTTAAAGCGTCTATTTCCAGTCCACTGTCGTCGCCAAAACAGTTCAGTTTATATTTCTGATAGATGTAGTTACTTTTGATCGATGCGTTTTCTTTGAAAGTTGTACCTGTTTCCTCAATATCATCGGTACAGCCAATATCATTCAGGGTTAATAATTTAAACTCACCTTTTATTTTAGCAGCCACTTCTTCCAGCTTGTGGCGGTTATTTGTTGCAAAAACTAATTGCATTTTTGGGGGATTAAGGATTTGGGGATAAAAGACAAAGGACTTTGGAGTTAAAACGTTGAGCCAGGACTTACAAAGTTTTCATCTGTTCCCAAAAGGCTTTTTTGTGATCAACACTATCCATCATTTCGCCAAAGCTAAAACTATATAAGCCGGTGATACCGCCTAAAGGTTTGGGGGCATTTAAAGTTAACTGGGCAATGCCTTGCGGCAAGGCGCTTTTGCCTAATACTAACAGTTTAGCAGGTTTAAAAAACTTTACCAACTCATCGTATTGCGCATTGGCATGCCGGGCCAGGTTTACAATGGCAATATCATCTACACTTAAATCCTTTCGCTTAATAATATTGGTAAGGGCAGCTAAGTGGCTGTCGTCAATAAACTCCAACTCGGGATAATGAACCAGTATCAAAAAGCTTTTTAAATTTTGGCCCAGATAATTAAAATTAACGGCCTGCGTTTTTACTTCAGGTAGCGGTTCTTCAATAATGGGATCAACAACCAGTGTTTTTACTTCGGGTATAGGTGCTTCAATTACGTGATCGGGTATGGCCTTTTTTTCATACAGCGTTTTATCCGCACTTAAAAGGTAAAGCTCATCCTGTAATATAAAGCGCAGGGCAACCGGATTTTCAACTTTCACTTTAACAAATTTTAACCAAAAGTAGTTAAACGGTTTCAAGCTTTATAACCATATTAGCACAATTATAAGCTGTTGTATTT
>NZ_JBFUJG010000078.1:0-24522 GCF_056401495.1 Mucilaginibacter sp. P4_E8 | reverse complement strand
GAATAACGGTCAGCTTAGCGGCGGGAATTTTGTTATTGACACAACCTCCATAAAAATACTGGATATTACTGATCCGGATACCAACGCCCAATTTGCAGGTCACCTGTTTTCTGCAGATTTTTTCGCGACAGATCAATTTCCGGCAGCCTCATTTGACATTACCCGTATAGACCAGGTAAAGGACGGCGATCATTTGATTACCGGCAACCTGACCATCAAAGGTATTACACACCCGTTAAGCTTTCCGGCCGATGTACAGGTATCTCCTGATCAAATAACCGCATCGGGCAAGATCATTGTTGACCGCACCAAATATGATATGAAGTTCCGTTCAGGTAACTTTTTTACCAACCTGGGCGATACACTCATCTACAATGAATTTGAACTCGACGTTCAATTAACCGCATCAGCTACCCTTTAAATTTAAAGCCATGCCATACGTAAAAATAGAGGTAACCCGCGAAGGTGTTACCCGCGAACAAAAACAAACCCTGATTGCAGGAGTAACCAAACTCATCACTGAAGTATTGGATAAAGACCCAAAACTCACCCACGTGGTAATACAGGAAATTGAACTGGATGACTGGGGCTATGCAGGCGAACAGGTATCCGTGCTCCGCGAAAAGGGGATAACAGCTAAAAGATAATTTAAATAACAATTTATAAACAAGATCATGAAAACACAAACCATTATAGTAACCGGCGCATCAACAGGCATTGGCAAGGCCATCGCTGGTTTATTTTTACAACACGGCCATAACGTGGTCATTAACTCGTCTAACGAAGAAAATTTAAAGGCAACCTTTAACGAACTGGGTCATCACGACCAGTTGGCTATGGTTACCGGCGACATTAGCCGCCCAGCCACAGGCCAGCAATTGGTTAATACAGCTGTAACACGCTTTGGCACTGTAGATGTACTGGTAAACAATGCCGGTATATTTGAACCCAAACCTTTTTTAGATGTTGATGAAGCCCATCTCGACAGTTTTTTAAATATCAACCTAAAAGGCACTTATTTCACCAGCCAGGCAGCTATTAAACAGATGCTGAAACAAGGCGAAGGTTCGATCATTAACATAGGAACGGTACTGGTTGACCATGCCATTGGTGGTTTTCCAGCTACCGCGCCTATTTCAAGCAAGGGCGGCATTCACGCTTTAACCAGGCAGCTGGCTACCGAGTTTGGTAAAAACAATATTCGTGTAAACGCCATAGCACCGGGCATTATCAGGAGCCCGCTGCAGGCTAAAACCGGGGTTAGCAATGCGGATAGCCTTGCCGGTCTGCATTTACTTAACCGCATTGGCGAAACACAGGATGTTGCCGAGTTGGCCCTTTACCTGGCAAGCAGTAATTTTGTGACCGGCGAGATCATCAATTTAGATGGCGGTCATGTTTCTGGTCACCACATCGCATAATAGCCGGATAAACCAAGGTAAATAACAAACAGGTATGCAAAGGGCACCATGCCCGGTGCATACCTTATTACCATAAAAAGAAAAAAGATGAACAATTATTCAGATAATGCAACAGCTGTAGCAGCCGTATTATTAACTTACTTTGAAGGTATTTTTAATGGGGATGCAGAACTGCTTCGCAGTACATTCCACCCGCAGGCACTGGTAATTGGCGATATTAACGGCCAGCCGTATTTTAAAAGCCTTGACCAATATATTGACGGGGTTAAGAACAGAAAAAGCCCGCGTGAGCTGAACGAAACATTCCGCATGGAAATATTATCCATAGAAATTATCAATTCCATTGCCATTGTTAAAGCACGTGTACCTATGTTTGACTTTAATTACTACGATCTCCTTTCCCTGAATAAAATCGATGAAAAATGGGTCATTGTTAATAAATTACTAACCAATGTAAAGGTTTAAAGCCATGTGGAACCAAACTAAAATAACCGCGCTTTTTGGCATACAATATCCCATCCTTTTAGGGCCTATGGGCGGTGGTTTCTCAACCCCACAACTTTTGGCTGCTGTATCAAACGCCGGCGGGTTGGGAAGTTTAGGAGCTTATACGCTTACACCAGAGCAGATACTGGAAGCAGATAAAGCCATTAAGGAACAAACAAATAAGCCCTATAACATTAACCTTTGGGTTTCGGACGTTGACGAACGCTTAACTAATTATTCGGCCGAAAGCCTGGAAAAAGTAAAAGCCCTGTTTAAACCTTACTTTGATGAGCTGAGCATCCCACTGCCTGAACTGGATACAAATATCCCTTCAAAATTCGTAAAACAGGTTGAAGTCCTGTTTGAGATCAGGCCCGCGGTGTTCAGTTTTATATTTGGTATTCCGTCAAAGGAGATACTTGACGAGGCCCGCAGACTTGGGATTAAAACTATTGGCGCAGCTACTACGCTTGATGAGGCCTTAGCTTTGGAAGAAGCAAAGGTTGATGCCATTGTTGCAGCCGGGTTTGAGGCCGGCGGCCACCGTCCCTCGTTCCTCAGGCCGGCACATGATTCCTTAACCGGAACCTTCTCCCTCATACAGCAGCTGAAGGCCAAAATAAAAACACCTGTTATTGCTGCAGGTGGCATTGCTGATGGTAAGGGAATTGCAGCCGCGTTAACTTTGGGTGCCGACGCGGTTCAGTTAGGAACAGCGTTTTTAATTACCGACGAATCAAACGCAACACCTGTTCACAAAGCCGCCCTTTTATCTGATGAATCCAAATATACCGTGCTTTCTAAATCACTAACCGGCCGTATGGGCAGGATGATCCGCAACCGCATTTCTGAAGAAATTAAGTATGAAACCGAGGTGCTGCCCTTCCCTTTGCAAACCCGGCTAATGGGGCCACTAAGAGCCGCGGCTATTGCCCAGGGCAAAACAGATATGATCAATTTTTGGTCGGGACAAAGCGCAGTTAGTTTGAAACATACCAAAGCTACCGAGCTAATGCAAGCCCTGATAACTGAAACTCAGCTCATTTTAAAGCATTGATTGTACTAAGATTCTCCCTATCGCAAACTAAATAATCTATTCAATGCCCCCTGTCGAGGGTAAATGCACCATGAAAACAAAATCGTTCAATAAACAGTTGTTAACCAGGTTGATCATGCTGAATGTCTGAAATATCATTTATTGCATTTTTATCGTAACTTTTACTCCATTGTAAGCTCATGTGCCTTTACAGTATAAATTTAATGCAATCATGAGCAACAAATAAAACCGCTATTTATTAGATGAAACAAAAAGTATCGTTAGTATTGTCCGGCGGAGGCGCCAGGGGCATTGCACATATTGGTGTGATCGAAGAATTGGAAAGACAGGGATTTGATATAACGGCTGTTGCAGGAACATCAATGGGCGCTGTTGTTGGAGGAGTATATGCTTTAGGGCAAATGCCAGCGTATAAAGACTGGCTCTTTACACTGGATAAGCTAAAGGCTTTTAGCCTTATTGATTTTACCTTTAGATCACAGGGCTTAGTTAAGGGCGACAAACTATTCAATACCATGAAAGCGTTCATCTCGGATGCGAATATTGAAGATTTAAGAATACCTTACGCAGCTATAGCTGCCGATATCATTAATAAAAAAGAAGTAGTTTTTACCAGTGGAAGTATTTACGATGCCATAAGGGCATCAATTGCTATTCCAACTGTTTTTACGCCGGTGAAGTCGGGAGATGGCTTACTTGTTGATGGTGGCATTATTAACAACCTTCCTATTGAGCATGTTAAAAGATCTCCGGGTGATATACTCGTAGTAGTTAACGCGAATGCTTTAATACCCGTTGATAAACCGCTGGTTCCTGAAAATAAAAAAGCGATCAAACAATCTATTTATCAACAAAAGATCAGGGATTTTTACAGACAATTATCCAAGATCCGGCCCTCCCGCCAGAAAGAAAAATTTGGATATTTTGACGTCATCAATAAGACCATTAGTTTAATAACCTACCACACAACACAACTGGCCCTGGAAAAATATTCGCCTGATATCCTGATCAATATATCACGCGACTGTTGCAGCGCCTATGATTTTTACAAAGCAGAGGAAATGGTTGAACAAGGTAAATATTCGGCCAATAAATGTATTGAAGCGTTTAATAACAAGATTTAACTCAACAATCGGTCGCTGTAACAATATTTATACAGGAAATATAGCCAACGTTCACAAGTCATCCTGGTTAATTTATTAGCTTCAACACCTGGTAGTAAAGGATAATTTTAATGAATTATCAGTGTATGCTTATCCTTAATATTGATTGTATGAAGAATAGATTTTTTCGGTGGTTAGACAATTCGTTTCGCAAAATTGACAGAGAACATATCAGAAGGACAAACAATATTCAACATATTCCAGATTTTGACAACCGAAGAGGAGGAAAAACTTCCTATGCCGAATGGGCACATGTTATCGGGATTTTCCAAACTTTGATTTATCAAACTTTAGAAAAAAAAACAGGGAATAACATTTTGGATATTGGCTGCGGAACCGGATTGCTTGGGATGTCTTCTCAGCCATTTATTGCCGAAGGCGGAGGATATACTGGTATCGATGTTATGATTAAAGATATTGAATTTTGCAAAGAGCACTATCAGGCAGGGTATTCTTTTATTCATCTAAATGTATCAAACCCTACTTACGCCAAAACACAATCTTCTCTATTGCAGCCATGGCCAGTTGCAGATGAATCACAGGATCTGGTAACTGCACTCTCTGTCTGGACTCATTTAAATGAAACTGACGCAGTCTTTTACTTTAAAGAAATCAGTCGGGTTTTAAAAAATGACGGAAAAGCCATCATTACTTTTTTCTTGCTGAACGATGAGTATGAAGAGTCTCTTAAAAGGAGAAGCGACGCTTTGGGAAGATTCCATTCAACAAATCAGAAAGAGTGGATATTTGATGTTCCAGCCTATAATTCTAAAAATTGGTATACAACTATTCACGCGAAAAATCCGGAAGATGTGATTGGAGTAACGTCACAGGGGATTGAACAGTTGTTAAAAGCCGCTGGCCTCAAGATAATCCGGTACTATCCGGGAAATTGGAAAGAAATACCGGGAGTTTTCTTCCAGGACGTTTTGATTATCGGAAAATAAAATTTCGCATAGGCTGTAATAAGTGTTATAATTGGTCAGATGAAGGAACTATCTTGGCCGAAAGATCCGGATCCGCCATCTTTTTATCCAAAGGAAACATAGGGCGCAGGATTCTATGATATGGTAAACGCTCTATATTTTGATCTACACCTCCGGGTGTTAATGCCAGCAGCCAGTCTGCCCGCATGGCATAAAGTTCGGGTTCCAGGTAACCAATTTTTACTACCACAATGTCGGCCTTTCTGGGGTTAAGGCCCAATCTGGTAAAATCAATTTCCTTGTGATATGGCTTCCGTTTCTGTGTAACTATAATGTGTACACTTCCTACCCTAACAACCACTTCAACTTCAGCGTCCTTATCCCCATGTACTACTGCTTCTACAGTTCCGGAGATCTTTACCGGAGGGGCATAACGTGCATCTACCGTTGCACCGGCATAGCCTTCTACCCGCCCTCCAACACCTGCAGCTATGGCCTTTTTTACCAGTTCTGGCCCGGGGATAGAAGCATAGATCAGTGAGGGGCCATTATCAGCTTTTAGTTCGGGGCGGGCAAGTAGCTGCGTCAATGTCCAGGTTGCGTCACCAGCTCCACCAGCCGTAGGATTATCCCCGGAATCACTGATATAGAAAGGATGCTTTTGGCTTGCCAACGCTTTGTTCAGGCATTCACTTAAGGTGCCGGTAGGCGCTACAAATTCAAAAGCCGACCTTGCATCCCAAAACCTGTGTGCTAATTGCTCAGCAGTACGCGTTACCGTTTCTTTATCATCGCCTGTAACCATAACAACAGCATGATTACGTGGTTCGTCGGCCCAGGCATACCCTATCCATATGGCTGCATCTATAATTCCTTTTTGCGCGGCAGCAGGTGCAACCGCTTTATAAATACTTTTACCTGGCTCTATTCTGGTACTTGTTTTTTCGCCTGGCAATAATACAGGTATTGGTATCCAGGCTTTGTAAGCAGGTTTTCCTTTTCCGCTTTCAATACGTTCAATCAAATTCGCCACGGCCCGTTGTTTTGTTTGCATCGCATCTTCATGAGGCGCCATCCTGTAACAAGTTATCAGATCAGTGTTTTCTGCCAAACGCCACGAAACGTTGCCGTGCAAATCCATTGAAGTGGAAATAATTGTTTTTTTACCAACTACCTTTCTGATCCTTACAATAAAATCCCCCTCGGGATCATCAAGCCCTACAACACTCATAGCACCATGAATATCGAAAAACAGACCATCGTAAGGCCCATGTTTTTTAAGTGAATCGAGTGTTTTGTTGACAAGCGATTCGTAGGCTTGCCGTGTAACCGCTCCCCCAGGCAGCGATTTGCCAACAATAGTTGGAATCCATACAGCTTTATTACGAAGAGGCGAATCAATGGAGAAGAATGGGTATAATGAAAAAACGTCTCCACTATATTTTGCATGAAAGGCGGCTTCGTCTGTAAGTGCCGGCGAAAATGTACTTGATTCTATTCCAAGGCCAGCTATAGCAATACGTGGAAGAGGCTTAACAGGAGCTTTAATCTGATTCTTCTTAGGTACGATAACATCCTTTAAGTAAGCCGGCTTTGCCTGAACTAAACAGACAAACAAACTACATGATATAACTATTAAAAATAAATGTTTCATGAGCAAAACTTTATATTTTGGAGAAATTATATAAACTTTAAATGTAATTTTTTGGAACCGTGCACCCAGGTAGCTTTACCGCAAAACGCTATGGGCTTAATGTTATGGAACAAATAAGATCTTTAAACCTAACCTGAAACCAAATATATATAAATGGCCTCACATTAAGCTCTCACTTAAAAGTTATTCGCCTTTTGATTTTCCTAACTTATCAAACTCAACCACGCCCGCCCGCGCGGCCCAGGCATTATACATTGCGGTAAGTTCAGTAACTTTTTGCGGATATTTGGCGCTCAGATCATTTAATTCAGATCGATCAGTGCTGATGTTATAAAGCTCCCATTTATTGTCAGGTCGTTGAGAAACCAATTTCCAATCGCCCTGCCTTACTGCACGATTACCTTCATGTTCAAAAAACAGCCCGCTATGCCCTTCCCATTTTTGCCCCTTAAATACCGGGACCAGGCTGATCCCTTCTGTTGGTGTTATGGTATTGCCGTGGTAAACTTTAGGGTATGACACCTTTGCCAGATCTAAACAAGTGGCCATCAGATCAATAATATGTGCAGGCTTGTTAACTATGGAGCCGGGTTGAATAACACCCGGATAATATGCTATAAAAGGGGTGGCTGTTCCGCCCTCGTACTCCCAGTGTTTAAATAAACGGAACGGAGTATCGCTTACATTAGCGCCCAATGCTTCATAGGCCGTAAACGAAGTCGGATCACTTGCCGGTTTATTGTTGGCAGCCAATACTTCGGGTGTAAAACCGGGGCCTTTAATACTTTCGTTACTTGCTCCGTTGTCTGATAAAAACATGATCACTGTATTTTTATCCTCGCCTAACTCCTTTAATTTTTCCCTGATTCGGCCTATGTTCTGATCCATACGGTCAACCATGGCGGCATATACTGCCATTTTAGTATCAAAGCGCTCTTTTTCTTCCTGCGTCAGGCTATCCCATTCAGGTACACTTTTGTCTCTTGGCGAAAGCTGTTCATCCTTATTGATAATGCCCATTTGTTTTTGACGTGCAAGGCGCTCCTCCCTAAGCTTATCCCATCCTTTCATGTACTTGCCCTTGTATTTGGCAATATCCTCGGGCAGCGCCTGAATTGGCCAATGTGGACTTGTAAAAGCCATGTATAAGAAAAAGGGCTTGTTGGTTTGTTTATTACCATCAATAAACTTAATGGCGTAATCGGCATAAGCATTTGTTGAATACCAATTTGATCCCGGCGTAAATTCCTTATCATCCAGCGCTATGGTTAGTTTTTGATTTGGGCGATAAGGCATAGTGGGGTTAAAATAGCTGCTTGCTCCATCAATTAAACCAAAATAATGATCAAATCCGCGTTTAACAGGCCAATGAGCCGGGTCGGTGCCTACATGCCATTTACCTGCCATTAGTGTATTATATCCTCCATCCTTAAGCGCTTCGGCAATGGTTACACAGTTTTGATTGAGATAACCCTGGTAAGCCGGCACATCACGATGATTTACCATATCGCCCACGCCGGCCTGGTGCTGATAAAGCCCTGTAAGCAGCGACGCACGGGTTGGGCAACAGCGCGATGCATTGTAAAACTGGGTCATGCGCAGTCCGCCTTTAGCTAAGGCATCAAGGTTGGGGGTTTGTGTTTCTGCACCAAAACAACCAATATCAGAATAGCCCATATCATCGGCCAGAATAATAATGATGTTTGGCCGCTTTTGGGTCGACTTATTTTGAGCGAATAAGAAATTACTTATTGCAGTTAACAGAATGACAACGCTGAGTACTTTTTTCATAGGGTAGCTATAAAGGTGAATAAACAGATCAGGCTTATTTGCCGGTTAATTTAGAAAACTCCTGTTTGGTGATTTTAAAAACAGTGCCATGCCTGATACCTTTTGGCATTTTTATCTGTTCAGATATATCAGTCCATTGCTTTAAATCGGTTGATGTGATGGCACCATATTGATGATCCCGGTATTTATCAAAATAAATTATCCATTGATTACCAATGCGCAGTGTTGTTGGCCCTTCTGCCCAATAATTACCTGTGATAGGTCCCCCGGGTTTTGAATAGGGTCCTGTCAGTTTATCGGCATAGGCTATTTTAATATTTTTTTGTACCGGATGCAGGGTTTCATCTTTAAAAACCATCATAAAGCGTTTACCATAGGGTACTATAGTGGCATCGATACTATTAAAACCCGGATCAAACAGCAAACGTGTGGGACTATAAGTTTTAAAATCCTTAGTGGTGATATAATAGATCCGGTGATTGTATTTACTCTCGGCAGCGCTATCAACCAGTGGGAAGCGCCCAGCAATAGTAGTAGCCCAGTAGATCATGTATGTTTTTGATGACGCGTCATAAGTAATTTCCGGCGCCCAGCAGTTACGGGCTCCTGCCTCCTTGGCCATAACGGGTAGTTGCTGCTGCGCTGACCAATGCAGCAGATCGGGCGAACTGGCATAACCAATGCCTTTATCTGTCCAGCTATCCGTCCAAACCATATGAAATAAACCATCTGCCCCGCGGATGATACATGGATCGCGCATTAGCTTGTCATTTGAAACCATAGGTGTTAAAAAAGAGCTATCGCCTTTTAAGGCATTCCACTGCATACCGTCATTACTGTAAGCCAGATGTAAACCATCCTGCCCGTTATCTTTAAAATAACAGAACATATACACCTCATTAGTTTGAGCCTGAACACCGGCTTTATAAACCAGCGATAGCAATAACAGTAACACTAATTTTTTCATACAGAATATAGAACTTAAACTATTTTATATTGAGGGCAATGTCCTCACGATTGCTATGGGTTGTTTTTATCCAAAGTAAATGAGCTGTTTTATCATAATACCAGCCGACAGTTTTGTTTAATGCGTCTGTACTGTTTACCGTTTTTACAACCTCATTATTTTCTGTAATTAAGGTTGGCTCCTTATCGCTATTCCAATGTATTTTAGCCAAATATATGTGCGGCGAAGGAATATAGCTGCCTGCAGGCTTTTTAATTTGTAACTCCAAACCACTGGCCACATTTACAGTAATTTGGGTGGTCGCTTTTTCACCTTGCTGATATTTCAGGCTAATGCCATCATCCTCATACAGCTTAAATTCAGATGCCTGCTGCGGAAATATATCCAGTGTGATCACATCCACCGGTTTTTCATCCATATATTTCATAGCTGGTTGCATCGGGATAATACTGCCACCTTTTACAAAAAGCGGCAGCTGGTCTGCAGGTGTTAATACATGGATATACTGTTTTCCGTTATATTTTTTACCTGTCCAATAGTCAAACCAAACACCGGCAGGTAAATATATGGTACGTGTTTGCGCACCTTTTACAGTTACCGGGCAAACCATCATGTTATCACCAAATAAGTATTGATCGGCTATATCATACGTATTCGGGTCATCCTGATACTCCAGCACAAGGGCACGCATCAACGGCATCCCCGTTTGGTACTGAACATAAGCATTGCTGTAAATATAAGGGATCAGCCGGTAACGCAGATCATCATATTTTTTAAAATTGGCCAAAGCTTCGGCTCCATAATTCCAGGGTTCTTTATATCCCGGATGATCCATTCCGAACACCATAGCAACCGGACTAAACATACCGAATTGTACCCAGCGCATATATAACTCCGGATCAGCGGCATGTTCAAAACCACCCATGCAATGTGCCCAATACCCTACGCCCGACATGCCTATATTTAAGCCCGCTTTTATAACCGGTGCAAAATATTGCCATTCGCTGGGCCAGTCGCCAGCAAAAATATATGGATAGCGTTGTATGCCCGAATAGCCTTCGCGGGTTTGGTTAAGGCCACGGATACCATTATATTCCTGGAACTTTAAATAGGGAGCTTTAGCATAAGCGATAGGGAAAACATTATGTAATTGCTCAATCACTTTACCCGTAGGGCCCACCTTTTCGCTTTCATTAGCTAATGAACCAAAGGCGCTGCCTTCATCTGTTTTCAGGAATTTGGCCCCGATGGATGCCACTTTCATTACGCTATTATCCCACCACCAGTTGGTAGCCTGCTGATCAAAAAAATTGACAAACTCGCCCGGTTTTCCATTTTCGGGATACGTAAAACCTTTGGCTTGCGCCTGATCAAGCAGATTCAGATTTTTGGCGTTATCAAACCGTGGCCGAATATGCAATCCTACCATTTTAAAGTTCATAGCGTATAGGCTGTCGAACATGGCTTTGGGGTTTTTAAATGTTTCGCGCCATTCAAAAGTTGTAGCTCCCTTGCCCCCGTTTTTACCAAACAAACGCCAGGTAGAATCCAGGAACAGAATATCAACAGGGATACCCATTTCGCGCATCTTGCGTGCCAATTCAATCACATATTTATCTGAGGTAAGTTCTTCGTGGCCCCAGGTGCCACCGCTATAAGTACCCATGTGCAAACCAAATGCAAAACGTGGTAATAAGGGCGATTTACCTGTAACAGATAGATAACTGTTTAATATTGACGGAAATGTTGGGCCATAAATAAAGTAATAATCCAGCTCACCATCATTTGCTTTAAAGCTGTATTCATCATTGTTTTTGCTGCCCATATCCCATGCTGTAGCAGATGAGTTATGCAGATAAATGCCATATCCTCTGGTGCTCATAAAAAATGGTACCGGGCTATAGTTGGCTTCATTAATATTATACGCACCCAGCAAATTGTTTTTGCTTTTGCCCCTGCCCACATTCAGTTTTACCAGTTTATTACGCTGGTCGGTAAAATCCATGCGCTCGCCAAAACCAAAAAAATGTTCATTTGGCATCAGATCTTTGGTACACAGCACCGTATCACCTATATGGTGCATGCCACCATTTTGTTTGCTATTCGGCACATATTCAGATGACAACATCACGCCTTTAGCATCAGACACATTGATGATAAAAGGAGATTTAATAACCGTAATAATTAATGCCGATGTTTGAATAACATAGGCAGATTTAGCATCAGTTACCTTATAATCTACTGCAGGCCAGTTATAGTTTTCCTGCATTAAATGCTCATCAGGCGCAAACTTACGGCTCCAGCTTGCCCTTACACGGAACATAGCAGGCGAACAAAATTCAATTTGTACATCGCCATTAACATTTTTAAAATATAGCGTATTGCCTTGTTTTTTATATCCCGACTTGTTACCGCCAATACCCGTTTGGGCAAATGCGTTTACCGCAAGCAATAAAACAAGCGTAAGAAACAGCGTAACCTTCCTCATTATTTACTCAATTTATAAACTTCGCTACCCGCCAACAGGAAACAACCCAAACCATAATCTTCAAAATCGGGCACATTATCATAACCAACAGGCTGCCCGTCTTTGGGCTCTTTGCCGGTTCCCTGTACAAACCCCAGCATACCGTCTTTGTGCAAGCACTCAGCCGACATGGCATTCCAGGCTTTGGTAATTATTGGTAAATAAGTTTTCTTTTTCAGGATGCCATGGTTAATGCCCCAGGCCATACCATAAGTGAACAGCGCTGTACCCGACAACTCTTTCCCACCAAAATGGGTGGAGTCTTTTAAGCTTACGTTCCAATAACCATCCGTGCGTTGCAGCGGTACCAGGGCTTCAATCATTTCTTTATAAACATTTAAGTATTCATCACGATGTGGAGCATTTTTAGGCATCACTTCCAAAACACGCAGCATGGCGGCCACTACCCAACCATTACCGCGCGCCCAGTAACAATCTGCACCATTAGGCTCTTTGTAAGGAGGCACAAAGTCCTTATCGCGCCACCAAAGATGATCATTGGTGTTATACAGGCCCTTTCCGCCATGAACAGTTTTAGTATAGTTATAAATGGCGAACATCTTTTCGTAATACTTATCGTCATTGTAGATCTCACCAAGTTTGGCATATACCGGCATGGCCATTTGCAGCGCATCAATCCAGTTCCAATCGTCTTGTTTTTCGCTGTTTACCATAAGGTCTATAGATTGCTTTATCTTTTCAATACGTTCCGGCTTTTTATCTATCAAATACAGATCTATATAAGTTTGGCCACAGCATTGATTATCCGCATTCCGGGTGCTAACCTCTCCACGCGGGCTCCATTGGTGTTTTTCGCCCCAATCAACCGCATAGTCATAATATTTTTTCTGCGGATCTATTTTATACATCGCCATCAGGCCCTCGTAATAAACCGCCCGTGTCCACAAGTTACTGGTACGCGTAGTACCTTTTACAGTAACGGCAGAACCGGCATCCGGCCATTTTTGCATAAAATAGCTGTTGGCTAAAGTAATATCGGCCAGCACTTTACTTTTTGATGGAAGCTGCGCATGTACACCGTTTACTATGCCTAATACTGCTCCTGTGCACAGTATTGTTTTTATCCTTGCAAATAGTTTGTTCATATTGTAGGTTTATATAATATCCACATTTATTTAATAATCAATATATTACATTAAAAACTAAGGCATCTTTTTAAGGCCTTCCCACCTTACTTTCCATTTGCCATTCTTTGGGAAACCCGGATTGGCAGTGGTTGAACCATCCCACCCGGCACACATCATGGCAACAGCAGCCAGTAGTCCGCCATTACCCGGCAGGTACAGGCGTAAGCGCCCATCCTGGTAATTATGGCCGTTGGGCAGGTAAGTATTGGTTTTTATAGGCATAAACAAAGCATCGATGGCTTTTTCGGGCATATTTAAACGGGCAGCGGTCATGGCTGTCATCGGGAAATCCCAACCCCAGGTATCTTTCCAATCCCATATATCCCATACCAGGTCAAAGGTTTTTTTCATGACCACAGTATCCAGTTTATTATTGTAAGGCAGCATACCATAGGCAGCCAAAACCGCCGGATGATCTGTTTTTAATTTCGGATTGGTATAGGCATCCGGCGAACTTTCCGCAGCCAGGTAAACACCATCTTTTTGGGGCAGGCTTGATAATTTCTTCAGGATAAGCGCATACTTTTCATTAGGTTGCATACCCAGGCGTTTGCGCCATTGTTGGGCAGTATTAAGCGCCCAGCGCCAGTATTGCAGCTCATAGGTAGGATTATAAGTTTCTTCGGGGTTATACCGTTCCTGAGCCAGGATAATGCCTTTACCTAAAATATAACGGTCATGCTCCTTATCGTAAGTTGGGAATGAGGCCATAAAATCGGCATCTGCCAGTACCAGATCCTTATATTTATTTAAGGTTTGTTTATTGGGGTGAGCACGGTAATCTAACTCAGCAAAATAAATAAAATGCGGCTGTTGCCATATCAGGAAAGCCCCTACCGATGATGGGCTTTCATTACCGTCAGGATCGGTCATTTTTTGCCAGCGTACGCCGTCATATCCTTGCCTTTTAGCTATAGCGTGCGCGTTAGCCTTAACATGATGGTACCAATCCATGCTGTTCTCTAACAATTGCTCCCTGCCCCAAAGTGCAAAGTGAATGCCATGCCACCAGTGCATTTCAAGGTGAGGTTTACCGTACCAGCTGTTGTAAGTCAAGCCTGTTTCCTGCGGCGGTTGATGACCAGAACATTGTATTTTGGTTAAATATTGAGATAACACCACCCGCCGTTCCAGTTCATTGGCGCGCGGATCTGTGCTGCCGCTAAAATCAACCGCGCCTCCGCTTTGCCAGAAAGCTTTCCATTGCCCTATACTGTTTGCCTGCGTTTGGGTAAAGTTGGGTAAAGCCGTTGCATTTTTGTGTGGGGTAAATAAACAGGTAAATGTTAACAGATCCGTTTTGCCCTGCGGGGATAAAACAAATTGATGAGTACCCATATTTTTAACTGATGCCATACCCTGCCAGGCCAGACGCACAAAGTATTGGTTAGTATCTAAACGATGGATAATAGTTGCCTGCTGCTGACCGGATGAAACGATAGCTGAAGAATGCTTTTGTGGTTTTTTCCAGTTATCACCATAATCAGTAAACTGGTTGGTAGGAAATGGAAAACG
Source organism: Mucilaginibacter sp. P4_E8 (assembly GCF_056401495.1). Classification (NCBI taxonomy): domain Bacteria; kingdom Pseudomonadati; phylum Bacteroidota; class Sphingobacteriia; order Sphingobacteriales; family Sphingobacteriaceae; genus Mucilaginibacter; species Mucilaginibacter sp. P4_E8. The sequence goes on along the minus strand of NZ_JBFUJG010000078.1, from coordinate 9,867 downwards.
CAACCTTACTTTAAGCCTGCCTTCAGCTAATAATTTGGATTGTACTTTTACACCTACCAAATCCTGTTGTTGATGCGCATAGGTTTGTACATGCACTATCTCGTCCTCAAACGTAAAGGAACTGTTGATAGCCCCTGTATAAAGATCAAGTTCCTGACGGATATTTTGAATATCATTTATGTTTGCCTCGGTTCCATCTTTACGCAATAATATAAAACCGAGGTTGCCCAATTGCAGGCGGTGCACATTTTCACGGAACCAGTTAGCCGCATTTTTATTACGTCCGGCTTGGTTCCATTGTACTGAGTAGGTAACCTTGCGGCCGTTAAGTGTGTAGGTTTTTAATGTTTCATCAAATTTATAACCCACAGTATCCTTAAAACTGTGCCAGCCCCATTCAGATTGTGTACCCAACGGAATGCCATTATCATAATGCTCCGGGAAAGTTTGCAAGCCCGTAGCATCAACCGTAAAAGCAAAACGGCCATTGCCAACCGATAGTGATGATAAAGTATCTGTACCTGTATTGACCACATTATGTCTTTGCACCAATACCTTGCGGTCTATTTTGGTTTGCGCCTTTACAATAACCGGCCATGCACAGATAAAAATTATAAAATATACAGGCAGTAATTTCTTCATGTTCGGTTGTTATGATTCTATTTTAAATATAAAGGGTGAAGCCGTCATATACTTGCCCCCCTGTGAGGTTGTGAACAGGTAAGTTGGCTTCCCGTTTTGAAACAAGAGTTGCGGCCTTTCAAAGCGTCCATATTTGTTCAGGTATTTGGGTGGAGGCGGTTGGTTGATATGGTAATATTCCGCATTAAAATAGGCTATTTCAGGCTCGTTCCATTTTTTACCGGTTCTTGACTCCATATACAAACCATATTGGTGGTTAAACACACCCATATCCCGGGCCAGCATCTTAAAACGGCCTTTATCAAGCCAAACAAAAGCGTCCTCCAGCTGGGCATTGTTCCCACGGCCCGAAAAATCTATCACGGGGTTACCTTCATATTTTATATAAGGCCCCTCCAGTTTATTGGATATGGCCAGACCATATTTGCGGTTTCCCTTTACCAGGGGATCGGTTGAGGTTTCATATTCTTTGGTGTTCCACGATTTATAGAACAGCCAGTATTGCCCATTAGGATGTTTTATGAATGCCGGGTTAGTGGTACAATGGTCGTCCCATGCCCCTTCCTTTCCCGGCAATAATAAAGGTTCGTCAGGGCGTGTCCAGGGGCCATCAAGAGAATCGGCAGTTGCCAATCCAATGCGCTTGGTATTGGTTTTACCATTAGAGTTCCCCATAAAAAACAGGCAGTATTTGCCATCTACTTTTTTTATTGAGGGGTTATGACAGGTAGTAGCATCCCAATATCCCGGTCCTCGCGGAGCAAGAATGGTTCCCATAAATTTAAATTCACTTTCAGGCGTATCTGCTACAGCATGGCATATTTCGGACCCGTTGATCCATCCGCCCATTTTTTTTGACGCTATCCATCTGGAAAAAAACACATGGATCTTGCCGTCCGGTCCTTCAATCGGGCTGTTGCACCAAACGTAATAGCCATCCATTTCCAGTGCACGGCCTACAGGTTTCAGTTTTTTGGCGAAGGTGGAAACATGGTCGTTCTTTTCTGCGCCAAATGCGAAGCCCGGCAATAATGCCATTGCCGAAACCATACCTAACTGCTCAATAAAATCTCTTCTTTTCATCATCTAAAACTTACGCATTTATTGAACCCCTGCCTTTACTTTAAATATTTATTCAGTTCCAGTTGAGTGAATGATCTGATACCTTGAATTACAAACTTTGCATTTAACTGCGCTCCGGGTTCAAGCGTGTGGGTAGCATCGGTACCAAAGTACGTTGATTTCACTTTCGCTTCGCCCTCGGCATCATAATCATCAGCTATCAACTTGTTCAGGTCGACGAAATATGTACCGGTTTGCTCACCTATTTCCTTAGCCCATTGTCCGTAACTGTTTTCATTGTTACGACCGGCTGATTTACCCTCTTTCCATGTATTGCGCGGAATAGGCGAACAGATAATTGGTGTTGCGCCTTTTGCCTTCACATCGGCAATATATTTGCGCATATACCAGCCGTAGGTATGTACCACCTCCTGTATTTTTCTGATGGGATTGTATATTTCCTGCTGTTCATTGCCAATACCCTTAATGGTTCCGCGCGCACGGGCGGTATCAGCCAATGGGCTGCTATCATTATGGCCAAATTGCATGATCACAAAGTCGCCAGGTTTAACCTTGGTCAGCACCTTGTCCCACAGGCCCATAGTTTGGAAAGTGCGACTGCTGGTGCCGCCTAATGCATCATTTTCAACGGCTATTCTTGTTGTATCAAAATAGGCAGCAATATAATTGCCCCAACCCCACAAGCCGCCGTCGCCTTTGCCTTTACCATTCTTTACGGTTGAATCGCCAATCAGATAAAAAGTTGGTTTATCAGCAGGTTTTATTAATATGAAAGATGATAACATGATCACCGTTATCAGCAAAAAGCTTAGCCCTGCATTTTTACGCATAAAGTTTTTCATAATAGCTTACCTATTAGTTTTTAAGATATTTATTTAAAGGATTTTTGGGATTAGCCCTGATACCCTCCGCGACAGATTCGGCATTTATGGTTGCTCCTGTTTTATTGGTATGCGTATGATCGGCGGGGAAGAATTTCTTTACCGAGTCGGCACCCCATTTATCATACTTATCTGCAGTGATCCGGTTCATATCAATAAAAATCGCTCCTTCCTGCTGCGCTACTTCCTGTGCCCATTTACCATAATCATTATCTGCACGGATCACCTTACCATCACGAAATTCATTACGAGGGATCATCGATAATACAACCGGCGTAGCACCCTTAGCTTTGGTTTCCCTGATAAATTTGCGAAAATACCAGCCATAGGTATGTACCGTTTCCTTTACTCCATTAGGCCAGGTCAGCTCTACAGTTTCTTCGCCAGTACCTTTCAATACACCACGGTATCCTTTTTTTGTGGTATCGGGTTGGCTGCCTTCATTATGGCCGAATACCATCATCACATAATCGCCGGGTTTTAGTAATGAATCAACTTTGTTCCAGCGGCCTTCTTTGATAAAAGTACGCGTACTGCGGCCTGCCATCGCATGATTTTGGATACTGATCTTTGAAAGGTCAAAATAGTTTGGAATGATACTGCCCCAACCCCATGTTTCCTTATCGCTGTTATGTGTTGTTGAATCCCCGATCAAATAAATAGTCGGTTTTTGCTGATAAACAAAGGCCAGGCCCGCAAAGGCAGTTATAAGTAAGACCAGCGTAATTTTCAATAGCTTCATGGTTATCTGAAATTTGGTTTATTTTTAGGCCTTAATATTTATTATTGACCGCCCCCGGCATTATTTAAATCAAGTTTAGTATTGTCTTTAGTGGTGATCTGTGAGTTTTTCCACTCCCACCCCTGCGCAAACTGTATATCACCTGCGGTAGCGGCTTCAATATTCACCTGGTCAAAATGAAAATTCTGCATGGCCGACCCTTTCAGCCCTATGGCATTAATAGCCTTTTTGGCGCCGGTCACTTTAACATTAGAAATATAGATATCTTTAAAATGCGGGATGCCCTTTTCGGTGGGTTCCACCTGGTGCAGTATTTTTTTCCAATGGTCAGGCAGGCTATCTAAATTATAACCATCAGGTAGTTTGGAGTAACTATAGCTAGGGTTCCAGTTCATGGTGATCTGAAAGGCAGTCCCAACACCATTCATGGTGATATTGGTAAAGTGAATATCCTCTACCGTGCCGCCCCTGGTTATGGCCGATTTAATATTGAGCCCATTACTGGTGCCATTACCAATCAGATCAGTAGCCAGCACATGCCTGATACCGCCCGATGTTTCGCTGCCACAGGTAATCAACCCTGCACCGGCCCTTGATATGCATTTGCGTATCACCACATATTCGGTAGGCCTGTTCACCCTCAAACCATCCCAATCCCGGCCTGCTTTAAGGCAAAAATCATCATCATTACAATCAATATCGCAGTTCTGTACCAAAATCCAGCTGGATGAATCTATATCTATGCCATCAGTTGAGGGCCCGTGGCCGTCAACATTGTTACGAATGGTGATGCCATCAACTGTAATCTGTTTTGAATACAACAATTGCACTGTCCAGAAACCGGCTTGTTGCAGGGTAATATCCTTAATGGTAATATCGGTGGAGTTGGAAACCAGCAGTGTACGAGGGCGTTTAGCATCATAATCTACAATCCAACGCAAGCCTTTTGGATCATACTCCGAACGCATTTTGCGGTAAATATCCCAAAAAGGTTTACCCTGCGCGTTCACCAAACCTTTACCACTAATGGCCACATTAGTTTGCCCGATGATATTGATCAAAGCCGCGGGCCATTTCATTTCAATACCGGCCACACGGGTGTCAATTTCAGGGTAATCTTTCAGATCCTGGCTGCCCATGAGTTCTACACCCTGATCAATATTCAGGCAAACGTTTTTCTTAATAAATATCGACCCTGTTAAATATTTACCAGGTTTAAACGAAACTATACCACCACCTTTTGCCGAACATTGGTCTATGGTTTTTTGTATAGCAGCCGTGTTTATGGTTTTGCCATCGTTAACCGCTCCGTTATCGTTTACATACAAGGTGGTTGTTTTTTGGGGATAATGTTTAGCGCCAACCTTTTTTGTCCAATCCAGGTTAGTTTGGCCACTAACGGAATTTATAGTAATAAATAAAAGTAAAACAGAGCAGTATGTTAATTTCATAGGTAGATTGTTCTTTAATGGCTTATCCCACTGAAATAACAGCGGAATAAGCCATTCTTTTTATAATATTCAGGATCAATATCCAGGGTTTTGCGAGTATAGCCCGGGAGTGGCATCCAATTGTGTTTGCGGTACCGGGTAAATGATGTAATTGGCTATAACCGGTTTGATAGCCTTTTGTGCATCTTCCTTGGCGATCCAGGCGTTCATGATAGTCAGCAAATTGCCGCTCCTTTGCAGGTCGAACCAGCGAGAACCTTCATTAGCAAACTCCCTGCGGCGCTCGTCAAATAACTGGGCAAGCGTAACCCCTGTTACAGATGGCAATCCCGCCCTTGTCCTCACCTGGTTAACAATAGCATCAACATCAGCTTGCGAACCTGTAGCACCATGCAATATACACTCTGCTTTAAGCATTAAAATATCAGTGAACCTGATGGCAATAAAGTTAATTCCCCAGTCAAAACGGCTGGCAACAGGAATTTTAGTAATATCAAGCCACTTTTTGAAAAAAGGACGAATTTCTGTGGTACCGGCATTCGTGTAACCTGCTGTATAAATGTTCTGTACCTTACGTACATCGGCAGCATCGTAGCTGGTCGCCAGATCGTTTGATACCGGAATTATTTCCAGGCTTCCGTTTGATTTGTTGTCCCCAATAGATAAGAAATAAGTATTCGGGGTAAGTACCCATGGAAATGAAGCACCGTAAAGATCACTTGTACCACTTATGCCGCTGGTATACATTACATCAAAAACAGCCTCTTTATTAACGGCGGGGCTTTGATTGGTATAAGAGAATATGTTGCTATAGGTAGGGTTAAAAGTAAATTGATTGCTACTAATAATATCCTGCAGCAAAGGCAAGGCAAGKTTCCATTCATTTACCCCCAATCCAGGGCCTTTTATACCATAATCGGGACCGGACCTAGCCATATAAACCTGTGCCAATAAAGCCTCTGCAGCATACTTCGTAGCCCGGCCGAGATCTCCTGTAGAGTAAGTGGTTGGCAAATTACCAACGGCAAATTGCAGGTCTGCGATGATCTGTTTATAAACATCAGCTACCGAACTGCGGCCTGTGGCGTTTGCTTCAGGCACGGTTAAAGGATGATCAATAACAGGTAACTGACCAAAATACCTAACCAGATCAAAATAGTAAAACGCCCGCAGAAATTTTGCTTCGGCTTGCAGTCTTGTAGCTAAAGTAGCTGAACCAACGTTGCTGCCATTTTTTGTGATCTGATCAAGCAGCGTATTGGCTCTGAAAATGCCATTAAAATCGGTACTCCAGGCTTCGGTCACATAGGCGTTTGCTGCCAACGACGGTGAAAAGTCATTTACCGGATCCCAATCCCGAACGGTAACCGAAACCCCATAAATATTGTCAGACCGTATCTCAGACATGTTGGCCAATCTTACCGGGTAATTATGCAGGTCTGCATAAACCGCGTTAGAAGCCTGCAGAAAATCACTTGGTGTTTTATAAAAAGTAGCTGTTGCCGGAACAGAAATAGGCACCTGATTTAAATCCTTTTTACAGGAAGCCATCAAAAAAACAGCTGATATAGTTGATAGAAAAAATATCTTTTTCATGTTGATTATGTTGAAATAATTAAAATGTAACATTTAACCCAAAGATTAATGATTTAGCCAGTGGTAAACCACCATAATCGCCGGCTTCAGGGTAGTTACTGTCCGAACTAATTGCTGTGTTTTGAGCCTCCGGGTTGAAACCTCCATAATATTTATCATGACCAAAGAAGTTTTCGGCAGTAACATAAAGTCGTGCAGCTCCTAAAACCTTTGTTTTAAATACGTTTTTCAGATCATAACCTAAAGTAATATTCCTAACCCTCACATAATCTGAAGAATACAACCAGTCGGTATTGGCCACAAAACCAAATGTTGAGTAGGCTTTACTAACGCGTCCGTCACCCTGATTATCTGGTGATCTCCAGCGCTTGTCATAGAATGCCGGGGCATTATCAGTAAAACCCTGACCAGTACGGGTGATAGCCCTGCCTAATAAAGAGTAAATTGATCCTCCGTTTTGGCCTTGCACTAAAACACTCAAATCAAAACCTTTCCAGCGTACCGTATTGGTGATACCCCAGGTATAAGTAGGATTTGGATGACCAACAATTTGCTTATCAGCTTCGGTTATTACACCATCTCCATTCAAATCCTGATACTTAGGATCACCAACGCTTTCGGTATTGTACATTGCCGCGTGGTTGTCTATATCGGCCTGGGTAAGGAAACCTATTTGCTTCACAACATATATACTATTTAATGGCTGACCTACGCGTAAAATGGCATCAGAAACATCAAATGAGTTAGGGATGATGATTTGTTTTTGGTTACCATAAAGGCTTACGATTTTATTGGCGTAATGACTGATGTTGATAGATGTGCTCCATTGAACCTTGCCAATTAAATTACGGCTGGTTAACTCTAACTCTTGACCAATGTTGCGTACGGAGCCCGCGTTACGCAATTGAGAACTGAAACCGGTTGATTGAAGAATAGGAACATTTAACAATAAGTTTGTATTTAACTTATTAAAATAATCAAATGATCCTGTTAAGCGATTGCTAAAAAAACCAAAGTCGAGACCGAGATCATAAGTTTGAGATTTTTCCCATTGGATATCCGGATTCACCAGACTGTTTGGGGCCTGGCCAATAGCCAAAGCCTGAGGATTTCCAAGCACGTACCCGTATGAACCTAACTGCTCAATACTTCCGTAGTCTGGAATAGCATTGTTTCCGTTTACACCATAGCTGAAGCGTAATTTTAAATCACTGATAACAGGTAGTTTTTTCATGAAATCTTCCTGTACAATTCGCCAGCCTAAAGATGCAGACGGGAATACACCATATTTGGTATTCACCCCAAAGCGTGACGAACCGTCTTCACGTAAACTTGCAGATAGCAGGTATTTATCTTTATATCCGTACTGAACACGGCTAAAGTAAGACACCAAAACACTTTTGGTACTGGTTGTATTACCTGTTACGTTAGCAGCCGCGTTTAATGTTTGTACCGAACTGTTTACATAACCGCCTAATGACGATAGTGTTGACTGATCTAAACGATCGGTATTGTATGATTGTCCTACTAATATATTCAGGCTGTGTACCGAATGAAATGTTGTACTGTAGTTAAGCGTATTCTCGTTAACAAATGTTTGCCTTTTAAAAGTGCTGTATGACCCGGAGGTATTTGCAGTAAGATTGGTATTTTTAGCCGCGTCAAATGTCCTGTTGGTCAGCGTACCTGCAATAGTATAGGGCGTATAGCTATTTGATGCATTATCTACGTTATCAAGGTTTAGTGAACTTCTTAATGTCAATCCTTTTATAATTTCATATTCGGCAAATATGCTACCCAGTGTACGGTACTTTTTAGTTTGCCCAACTTTGTTCTCTAATTTAGCTATAGGGCTGTTGGCCGAGTTACCCCAGGTGTATTGTCCGTTTTTAAAAGCATTAGGGTATAAGCCTACCGTATCTTCCTGTATAGGGCTGTAGCTGATTGCCTGGTGAAAAATGTTATCCTTACCCTCTACTCCCGGATCCTGAGAAATGGAGTATGTAGGTGCTATGTTTAACCCCAGTTTTAAATTCTTGGCAATACGTGCCTCTACATTAGCTCTGGCAGAATAGGCTTTATATCCCAATCCTTTTACAAATCCATCCTGATTAGCATAATTACCTGAAATAAAATAATTTACAAATTCATTGCCGCCACTCGCGCTCAGTGCCTGATTTTGCATAGCACCTTTTTGCTCAATAGCTTTTTCCCAGTCAACGTATTGCAAACCCGGATGACCAGGCATGGCCCATCTTGGATCAAGCATATAAGCKGAGCTGAAAGCACCACCGTTAAGTGCCTGTCGTTTTGTGTTGTCGTCACTGGCTGTTGCCCCCTGTGCACCATATTTAAGTACATAAGCCGCATTGATCATTTCAGTTGCGCGGTCTATCCATTGGTCGCCGTTAAGCATAGGTAAATATTTGCTCGCGGCATTGTAACCGTAATAAGCACTGTATGAAATTTTAGCCTTGCCCGATTTTCCCTTTTTTGTAGTGATCAAAACAACCCCGTTTGATGCCCTTGACCCGTAAATAGCAGCCGCAGCGGCATCTTTTAAAACCTGGATATCCTCAATATCATTCGGGTTAATATTATCCAGCGGGTTGCCTGACCCAAAGCTGCCACCACTACCTATCGGCGATACTGATAAGGGAAAGCCATCTATTACATATAAAGGCTCGTTCCCGGCACTTATTGAACCATTACCACGTACACTTACGCTGAATGCCTTGCCGGGTACACCAGTTGTTTGTTTAACACTAACACCCGCCATTTGCCCTACCAATGCCTGGTCAACACGGGTTATAGCGCGCTCATTCAAATTGTCTGCTTTAAAAGTAGCCTGGGCGCCGGTAACATTTGCTCTTTTTTGAGCCCCGTAGCCAATAACCACTACCTCATTTAATTGCGATTCGGCTTCTGCTAAACTTACATTAATCACAGTACCAGTGCCGACAGTAACTTCTTTAACCTCAAATCCAATTGATTTAAATACTAATACTTGTCCTGCAGTAGCTTTAATACTGTACTTGCCATCTGTATCGGCCGTAGTACCTGATTTTGTGCCTTTTATTTGAACGGAAGCCGCAGCAACTGGGAGATGCTTACTATCAGTAATGGTACCTGTAATACTGAGTTGCTGTGCAAAAGCGCTATGAATGTCTGTGGCGTTAAATAAAAGCAACAGCAATAGCATTTTACAAGAATGAATAAAAATTCTTTTCATAAAATTAATTTTAGGGGTTTAACTGTGTGGTGCAGTCAGATTATAATTGTGTATACGAACATAAAAGTTAATTTCAAGAACACCGTCCTGTAGCGTCCTGCTTCACGGCCGTTCAGATACAAAAAAAAGCGGTCAAAATGACCGCTTTTCCTGCATAAAAGCTCAATAAATGCTATTTTATAAGTAAATATTTAACAGGCCTAAGTGTAACCGGCCCAAGCAAACCTGATGGTTTGGGAT
>NZ_JBFUJG010000077.1:0-24702 GCF_056401495.1 Mucilaginibacter sp. P4_E8 | reverse complement strand
TTAGCATATTTTACACTATATACCCCCTTTATTTGACCTGGTAACCACCCTCTATTGGTTTTTTTTCAAAGCAATTTAGCATTGGAAACATTCGATAAGGTAACTGAACCTTACCGGAATCATCAAAATTTTATCTTTTATATAATCAACTAATGAAGAAAAACTTTCTGCTTATTTTAATGATCTTTAATATCTGCTTTTATGCCAAAGCAGAGCTGATTACCTACAAAGCCCCTGAAGGTATTGTTTTAAATAAAGACTTTAAGATCACGGTAAAAGAACCCGGGCATCAGTACCTGCCGGTACCAGCTTATAATGCATCAGTGACCGAAGTCGTTGGCACGACAAATACAGTTCAATATACAGCTTTTGGTTATTTCGACTTTTCAGGTAAGGTGGAAGTAACTGTTACCTATCAAAAGGGCCCGATCCAACATGTTAAAATAAGGCCATCTGCCTATGGAATTACACCTAAGATTGCAGGAAATACCATTGTTTTTTCTTTAACTGAACCTCGTAATATTTCAATAGAGGTTAATGATGATATTTTTCATAATCTCCAATTGTTTGCCAATCCAATTGAAACAGAAAAGCCGTCATGGGCCGATCCGGATGTTATTTATTACGGCCCTGGGTTTCATCAAATAGGTGTATTAAAAGTCCCATCCAACAAAACAGTTTACATTGATGGCGGGGCTATTGTTCAGGGACAATTGCTGATAAGCCGGGTTGAGAATGTTCGTATAATGGGCCGTGGTATATTAACGCAGTTACCATTAGTAAATTCAGCGGAAAAGGCTGCTCCAAATGCACCCAAAAAGGAACAGCGCGGGCGTAATGACCAGATCACCATTGAGTACTCCAAAAATGTTGGAGTAGATGGGCTTGTTGTAATGCCACATAAATATAGTATACTCATTGGGCAATCAGCCGGTGTAAACATCAGTAATATCAAGTCATTTAGCTCAGAAGGAAACGCTGATGGAATAGATGTATTTTGCAGTTCCGATATTCTTATCAGCCGGGTATATATGCGAAATTCCGACGATTGTGTGGCTATATATGGGCATCGCTGGGAATACTACGGAAATACAAAAAATATTACCGTTCAAAATTCAACCCTTTGGGCTGATATCGCTCATCCTGCACTTATCGGCACCCATGGTGATACACCTCATCCCGACACACTGGAGAAAATTAAATTTATCAATGTAGATATTCTTGACCAGCATGAAAACCAAATCGACTATCAGGGCTGTATGGCCTTAAACGCGGGCGACAATAATTTATTGAGGGATATCACCTTTAACAATATTCGTGTTGATGATATCCGGAAAGGGCAGTTAGTGAATATGCGTGTTATGTATAATCAAAAGTACAATACCTCCCCAGGTAAAGGAATTGAAAATATATATTTTAAAGATATAACCTACAATGGTAACAAAGCTAATCTCTCCGTCATTGCGGGTTATGACGAAACGCGGGGTATTAAAAATGTACTTTTTGAGAACCTTAAGATCAATGGGAAAGTAATTGCGGATAATATGCCCGGTAAGCCCGGTTTTTATAAAACAGGTGATATGGCTAATATATTGGTTGGTGAACATGTGGAAGGCCTCAGGTTTATTCAAACTCCGGTGAATCCTGTCGATAGTTCAGGTTCAAAATGAAAAGGTATCCGATATTTGCTTTCCTAAGTATACTGCATATTTGTTTATTATTCCATACTGTGGCTATTGCTCAGAACGCGGTATGGCAATGGTCGGTACCGGTAAAAGGTGCTAAGGACAATAGTGGCAAAGCAAGGGCATTCTTATGGATACCACCTGATTGCAAAAAAGTAAAAGCATTCCTCTTCGCGCAAAATAATATGGAAGAACAATCCATATTGGAGAATGCTAATTTCAGAAAGGAGATGGGAAAGCTTGGTTTTGCTGAAGTTTGGGTAAGTCCGGCATATGATCTTTTATTCCATTTCGATCAGGGTGCCGGCAAAACTTTCAATAATATCATGAATGAGCTGGCTCAAGTATCTGGTTATTCCGAACTCAACTACGTGCCTTTTGTTGGTTTAGGGCATTCTGCGGCGGCAAGCAATCCCTATTATATGGCAGCATGGAATCCTGGCAGGGCACTGGCTGCCATTTCAGTTAGTGGGCAATGGCCATATTTCAGACATCCTTCTTTTGCTCCCGATATATGGGAAAACAGAACTGTTGATTATATCCCATGCCTGGAAACGATGGGTGAATATGAAGCGGCCGATAATTGGTCGGCAGAAGGATTAAAGGAAAGACAAGCCCACCCATTGATGCCGCTGAGTATGCTGGCTTGTCCGGCTGAGTTTCATTTTGCAAGTACTGGTAGTAAGGCGGCTTATATCGCGCTCTACTTAAAAAAAGCGGTTCAATACCGTATGCCTAAAAATACCCTCGATGGACAAGCGCCAAAACTAATACCCATTGATCCCACCAAAACAGGTTGGCTGGTTGATAAATGGCGCTTTGATCAGACCCCTGTAGCAAAACCGGCACCAATTGATCAATATGGGGGCGACCGGACACAGGCATTTTGGTATTTCGACGAGGAACTGGCTAATGCAACTATAGCTTACCAGGCCCGGTACCGTAACCAAAAGCCACAACTGATTGGTTATACACAACATAGTAGACTGTTGGAACAGCATAATGTCCATCAGCAGTTTAACCTAAAGTTTGAAGCAGAGGCCGATGGCGTTACTTTTAAGGTGCATACTGCTTTCTATGATACGGTTCCTGGCGGCAGTCCAAGACCCGCGGGCTGGGCCCATATGCAAGTTGGGGCGCCTATCGGGCATACTGAAAGCAGTTCCCCTATTACTGTTGACCGCATTACCGGGCCGTTTGTTAAAATCAATGATTCCACATTCAGGGTTCATCCCCAAAAGGGATTCTATGAATCTACACATAGTTATGAATTGTGGTTTTCGGCCAGCCACCCGGGCGATAATGAACATAAACCAGCAGTGCAGCAGGCTTTAATGTCCATACCGCCCAGGAATACACAAGGGAAAGAACAGCATATCACTTTTTCGGCTATACCGAATCAACGCTCCAATAAAAAGGGGATAAAACTGAACGCTGTGTCAGATGCCCATGTTCCTGTTGGCTTCTATATACAGGATGGCCCTGCAGAAATAATAGGTGACCGTTTAAATCTCACCGTAATACCGCCACATAGCAGGTTTCCGGTAAAAGTAACGGTAATAGCCTGGCAATATGGCAATAGCAATGAACCAAAGCTACAGACCGCAGAGCCGGTTGAGCGCGTATTCTGGGTGACTAAATAATTGAAATTAATTGTAATCGCCATGCCCCTTAAAATCGCTCTTTTGCTACTGGTTGTTTTTGTATCGATTAGTTGCAAAGCCCAGGATAGTCCCGAAAACCATGTTTACCAATATAGTGTAAAGGTTGGCTCCCGCAGTGCTTTTCTATGGATTTCGCCAAATTGCAAACAAGTAAAAGGGGTAATTATATCGCTGGCTAATTTATTGGAACGTAACTGGCTGGAGGATTCGTTAATACGGCGTACAGCAACAGCAATAGGTTTGGGTATCATTTGGGTTGGACCTGCCCAAAGAGGTGATCAATCTTTTACGGCTGATATGAAACCCGGTATGGAAACCATTTTTCAGCAAATGATGGATGATTTGGCCCGGGAGTCTGGCTATCCGGAACTAAAAAATGCTCCGGTTATACCTATGGGACACTCGGCCAATGGGCATTTTGCATGGACCTTCGCCAACGCGCTGCCTGAACGTACCATTGCTTGTATCCCGGTTAAAACTATACCATTACCAGATTCATTGAAGTTTAAAGACATTCCGCTTTGTTATGTCGTAGGAGAAACCACGGAGTGGCCCCAATACCGTGTGCCCGATCCGGCAACCAAACCGGGCGACCGTGATTTTTACTGGCCGGTAGTCAGACAAACGGCTTTGGCTTTACGCCGCCAGGATGCCGATAACCTTATTGGTGTAGTGACCGATCCAGGTGGCGGGCATTTCGACTGGTCAGCGCATCTGGCAAAATTTATTGCGCTGTATATTCGTAAAGCGTGTCGGTATCGTTTACCAGATCAGGGGCAGGCTGCTTTAAAGCCAGTTAAAAGATCATCCGGCTGGTTAACCGGTACGGGCGGTATGGAAAAGGATGATTTTGAACCCGCCTCCTATGGATCATTTAAGGGTGGAAGCACAAATAGCTATTGGTTTTTTGACCGGGAAACGGCGATGGCCGCAATTAAGTTTGAAGGTAATCGTGTAAAACGAAAAAGGCAAATGCTGACGTTTATACAGGATGATCAGTTACTGCCCGTAGCCAAATTGGGTTACGCTGCTTTGAATTTTGAACCGGAAGAAGACGGTGTTTCTTTTCAACTAAAAGGAGGTTTTTTACCAGAAATGCCCGCGGAACTTATTGGCGCCGGCCAAAAACTCGGGCATGCATCCGGGCCTATTAATTTTAGAGTGATTGCAGGTCCTGCGATACAAACCGGTCCGTCCTCATTCCGGCTACAGTTTGACCGGACAGGAATGGGCGGTGAGCTTTGGATACAGGAAGAAAATGCAGGCGATGCGGAATACCGCCATTCAGTACAGCCTGGTAAAATGACCATACCATCCAGCTTAACTGTTGGTAAGCTCCAAAAAATAACATTTCCTCAACTACAGAATGTGAAAAATGATGTAAAAGAACTGGCCTTATGCGCCACATCAGATTCAGGGTTACCTGTTGATTACTATATCATCTCGGGACCTGCATATATAGAAAATGGTGTGATTAAATTTACACCAATTCCGGTTAAAAGTAAATACCCGGTAAAAGTGAACATCGTAGCTTATCAGTGGGGAAGGATGACGGAACCTTTGTACCAATCTGCTGAGCCTATAGAGCAAACCTTTTATATCACCAGATAATACAATGGGCTTATGCGCACTTTACCGGAAAGCAAAGGCGAAATAGATTTAAGAATCAATATTTTATAAAATACAGTATCATCAAAAAAATTATGGATTATATAAAAGGAGTGTGTTTATTTCTATGCGTTTTTTTATTTGTATGCCTATCTGATGAGGTAGAAGCACAATCGTTCATACATCCGGGATTACTGCAAAGCAAACAGGATATAGAGCGGATGAAAACAGCAATAAAAGAGAAACAAGAACCGATATATAGTGGTTTCCTGGTTTTTCAGGCACATCCACAATCACAAAGTTCCTATCCTATTCAAGGGCCCATGGAAATGGTCGGCAGAAACCCAACTATTGGACAGGGTGTTTATGATGCGGATGCTAATGCGGCTTATCAGAATGCATTAATGTGGGCGCTAACAGGCCAGCAGGAGTATGCAAATAAAGCTATCCAAATTGTTAATGCATGGTCGTCAACATTAAAATCGATCACTGGACGAGACGCGGTTTTGATGGCGGGGCTTGGCCCGTTTAAAATGGTGAACGCTGCCGAGATACTGCGTTATACCCATTCAGGCTGGTCTGTGGCGGACATTGAAAATACAGAGAAGCATTTTCGCAAGGTCATCTACCCAGTGATCAAGGATTTTGCGCCCTTTGCTAACGGTAACTGGGATGCCGCTGCTATGAAAACTATGATGGCGATCGGTGTTTTTTGCAATGATCGCCCCATATTTGAGCGGGCCTTACACTATTATATTAATGGTGCGGGCGATGGTAGCCTGTTTAATTATATTATTAATGAGGCCGGGCAATGTCAGGAAAGCGGAAGGGATCAAAGCCATACCCAGTTGGGTATAGCCCATTTAGGTGATTGTGCTGAAATGGCATGGCACCAGGGATTAGATCTATATGCTTATGCAGATAATCGATTACTAAAAGGATTTGAATACACTGCCAAATATAACCTGGGGCAAGATGTGCCTTTTACCCCGGCTATGGACAAGACAGGCAAATATTTGCATCAACAATTATCAACTGAAGGCAGGGGACGACTTAGGGCGGTATATGAACAAATCTACAATCACTACGTCAATCGTATGGGTTTAACTGCACCCTATACCCAACAGGCGGCAAAAAAGGTCAGGCCGGAACAGCAGGGGCTTCCCGGTGCCGATCACGTAGGATTTGGCACGCTGCTTTACTCCAGAAAAACCGCAACAGGTCGGGAAGATGGTACCTATATTATACCGGTTTCCCCAGCTGGTTTATTGGCTAAAACTTCATTAGCCAGTGGTAATACCATAACCTGGGTAACCACAATCGGAGCGAATTACTATGCTATAAAAAGAGCGGAACAGAAAAACGGACCCTATACGATCCTGGCAAATAATATCACCAAGCCATTGTATCAGGATAATACAGCATTAAAGGGCAAAACCTATTATTATGTTGCTTCCTCGTTTAATAAATCCGGTGAGAGTGCAAATGCTTATCCGGTTAGTATTACTACGGGTTTTCCAGCTAATTGGCATCAGGCAGATATTGGAGATAACGCAGGACAAAAAAGTACCGGGAGCTTTGATGGCCAGCAATTTACTATAGAAGCTGATGGAATGGGAATTGACAGTTTACATAATGAGTTTAAATTTATTTATACGGCGTTGAACGGCGACGGGACGATCACAGCCCGGTATGTTCCGCAGATCAGCTCACAGTTTACCAGTTTTGGACTGGTTGTGCGGGACGGGTTGACAGCCAATAAGCCGCAAGTGGCCTTGATGGTAAGGCCCGAATTATCAGGGCAGCCAGAGGCTCCCCATTGGTTCACCAGATTATATTCATGGACGGCCCCGGAGAATACGAGGAAAACTGTTGCCTCAAGCCAGGTTCTTGCAGCACCGCTAGTCACCTTTAGTCGTTTAACGGGGTATTACTGGCTTCGTTTACAACGAAAGGGAAAGGAACTGTCTGGCTATTCCTCCATTGATGGAAGGAGCTGGGTGAAAATTGGTTCCATAGTGTTGCCCATAAGGAAACAAGTTTTACTGGGCTTAGCAGTTGCATCAGGTTTAGAAACAGTATCCGCTACAGTTTATTTCGATCAGGTAGATTTAAAAAAAAGATGATCGTTCCCTCATGGCAATGGTAATTTATAAGGTGTTTCGGCTCTATCGGGTCACGAGAGTTACTCAGGCCACTTTCCTGACCAATGGAAAATTTACAAAAGGATTTGGAACTCCTATTTTGCCGGCCTTTAAACCCTTTTGTCTTGCCATCTTCCATATTTGAGAAAATGAAGCAATTGCCATTAAGAGGATTCTTAAAATGTTCGAGGTGCGGAAGAACACTAACGGGAAGCCCATCTAAAGGTAAAACGCAATGGTATTTCTATTATCACTGCCAATCTTCGTGTCGGTTTCGCTTAAATGCGGATTGGGTCAATAGTTCGTGTCCAGTCATGGCACTCAAAAGCCTATCAAGAAAATGAGAGACTTTTTTAAATAAATCTAATTAGGTTTTTCTTTATTGTGTTATATTTACACATTGACTTTTAAGTTGTCAGGAAAATAAACCATTCAATCCACTTAATACGCCTTATTAAAATACAAGATGCCTAAAACAATGAGCATGTTTTGGAATAGCCTATTCCTGTTTCTGGCATGTTTGTTATGTTTTTTCGTTTTTTTTCCGAGGCGAAAATCATGAGGCTTGCCATCGCCAAAACAGATAAAAGCAATGTTAACACAATAGAATTATGAAAAAAGCTTTCTACATTATCTCCCTTATGATGTTCAGCAGTTTGTGCTCATTTGCCTCCAAAGTGGATACAATTGAGATATCAAGCGCTGCTATGACTAAAACATTTAAAGCGGCCGTTGTATTCCCTGACGCTTATGCAAAAAGTAAAACCACTAATTTTCCGGTCTTGTACCTATTGCACGGTGGTTACGGACATTTCAACGACTGGCTGCTGAAAACCCCGGATAAAATGCTGGTCAGGAACCTGGCAGATCAGTATAACATGATCATTGTGATGCCTGAAGGCGAGATATTCAGTTATTACATTGATAGCCCGGTTGATCCGAAAAGTAAATTTGAAACGTATATCACCAAAGAGGTCATTTCATTTATTGACAGTAAATACCGGACGGTGAAAGATAAAAAGGGGAGGGTGATCACCGGTTTATCCATGGGTGGCTATGGGTCGTTATATCTTTCAACTCGCCACCCTGAGCTGTTTGCTGCAGCCGGAAGCATGAGCGGTGCGCTCGACCCTAATATGACAACCTGGAAACTGGAAAAAGAACGGTTTGACATGCTTACCAAATATGTAGGTGCGATATTCGGCCCTTTTGATGCAGAAGCATATTTGAAGTATTCTGTCGTAAATATGGCTGATCAGATCAAAAAAAATGACATGCCGCTTGTGATGGATATTGGTGTAGACGATTTTCTGCTGGAACCCAATCGCGAATTACACCGAAGACTTGTTTATAACCATACGCCGCATGATTACACCGAACGCCCCGGCGGCCATACCTGGGAATTTTGGCAAGCAGCCTTGCCGAGTCATTTATTATTCTTTAGTAAGGTATTAAAAGCTAATAATACCGCTGTTCAATAATTTAGTTTCAGATAAAAATTAAATGCTGTCACTGCTCGGATTTTTAACCATTTGCGTCTTTTTAGGATTGATCCTGACGAAGCGCCTGTCTGTACTGCTTGCGCTTATCCTGGTGCCAATCGTATTTGCACTCATTGGCGGCTTTTGGCCAAAGGAGATAGGTGAAATGGTATTAGGAGGGATCAAACAAGTAGCACCAACCGGTATTTTGCTGATATTTGCGGTATTATATTTTAGCCTGATGATAGATTCAGGATTGTTTGATCCGGTGATCCGGGGCATTATCAATGTCGCCAAAGGCGATCCTCTCAAAATCACTTTGGGCACCGCTATTTTATCCATGCTGGTTCACCTTGACGGTGATGGAACTGCGACTTTTATGATCACCATTACCGCGCTTTTCCCAATTTATAAAAAATTAGGAATAAAAAAACTGATACTTCCCTGTATTGTAGCGCTTAGTGTAGGAGTAATGCATCTGGTGCCCTGGTCGGGGACTGTGGCAAGAGCATTGACTGTTATGAAAACCGATCCAGCCCACTTGATCGTCCCTATACTTCCATCGATGATAGCCGGAATACTTTGGGTGCTTTTCGTGGCTTTCCGGCTTGGCAAAAAAGAACGTAAAAGGCTGGGCATCGTTCATCTTGATTATAACCATTACCAGGAACTTTCTGACGAACAAAAGGAAAGTCGACGGCCGGCGCTATTTTGGTTCAACGCTGTTTTAACTGTTATTTTGATCGCGGCGCTTATTTTGTCGCTGGCTCCGCCTTCAGCATTATTCATCATCGGTTTTGCTGTTGCTTTGTTGGTCAATTATCCATCCCAGGCCGAACAAAGAAAAAGGATTCAGGCACATGCTGCCAATGTTTTTTTGGTTTCCATCATAATTTTTGCGGCCGGGGTATTTTCCGGGATCCTTACGGGGACTAAAATGATCGATGCCATGGCTTTGTCGATGGTTTCCATTATCCCCAAAGAGCACGCGGGCTACCTGCCTGCATTGGTCGGGGCTACCAGTATGCCATTGAGTTTGATTTTCACACCTGATGCTTATTACTTCGGCGTTATCCCGGTTTTAAAAACGGCTGCTACACATTATGGGTTAAATTCTATAGAGATAGGACGGGCGGCTATTTTAGGGCAGATGACCACCGGGTTTCCGTTAAGCCCTTTAACCGCCTCAACTTTTGTGCTGGTGGGATTGTCAGAAGTGGAATTGGCTGATCATC
Organism: Mucilaginibacter sp. P4_E8; assembly: GCF_056401495.1. Taxonomy (NCBI): domain Bacteria; kingdom Pseudomonadati; phylum Bacteroidota; class Sphingobacteriia; order Sphingobacteriales; family Sphingobacteriaceae; genus Mucilaginibacter; species Mucilaginibacter sp. P4_E8. The sequence goes on along the minus strand of NZ_JBFUJG010000077.1, from coordinate 14,885 downwards.
AAAAATTCACCTTTAAATGGGCGTTTGGTACAACATTGGTAATGACACTCATAGCCATATTAACCGGAGCGATAAGCATATAAATGAAGCAAAAAGAAAAAATACGTATAGGCTGTGGGGCCGGCTTTTCGGGAGACCGGCTGGAACCTGCTGTTATTCTTGCCGAAAAGGGAGGGCTTGATTATTTAGTTTTAGAATGCCTGGCGGAACGGACGATCGCCCTGGCGCAAAAACGTAAAGCAGCAGACCCCGCCCAGGGTTATGATCCGCTATTACAGCGTCGCATAGAACAGCTGTTGCCATTGCTCAAAAAAAATAAAATTCGTCTCATCACTAATATGGGTGCGGCGAACCCGGTAGCAGCAGCGGATAAAGTTATTGAAATAGCAAAAATACAAGGGATCTCTATTAAGGTAGCAGCAGTTATCGGCGACGATGTTCTCGAATGTATCAGCGGCGATGAAATTGCTATGGAAACAGGAAATCCTATTTCCTGGTCAGGACAAGTTGTTTCGGCCAATGCCTATTTAGGGGCAGATGCTATTTTGCCGGCCCTGGAAACTGATGCTGATATTATTATAACCGGGCGTGTTGCCGATCCTTCCTTATTTATTGCACCATTAGTACATGAGTTTGGCTGGTCTTTAGATGATGCCGATATTATTGCCAAAGGAACTGTGATAGGCCACCTGATGGAGTGTGCGGGACAGATAACCGGAGGTTACTTTGCAGACCCGGTTAAAAAGCCAGTCGAAAACATGAGCACATTAGGGCACCCTTTTGCAGATGTTTACCGAGATGGGAGGGCAGTTATAACCAAAGTTGACGGAACCGGAGGCCATATAACTTTAGCTACCGCTAAAGAACAATTATTATACGAGGTAACAAATCCCAGTCAGTACATTACACCAGACGTTGTCGCTGATTTCACCACGGTGTATCTGAAGCAGATGGAAAAAGACTGCATAACAGTTACCGGTGGCAACGGCAACAGAAAGCCGCCTACATTAAAAGTCAGCATTGGTTACGCGGCAGGTTTTACGGGCGAAGGCGAGATTACTTACGCGGGGGTAAGTGCGTTGGAAAGAGCCCGGTTAGCGGGCGAAATAATCGGGCAACGTTTAACAGATCGGTTTCCAGGTTTAAGAGTTGATTTCATCGGCCATACATCGGTGCACCCAACTTCGCTGGCAAATCAGCATAAACCATATGAAGTGAGGTTGCGCGTAGCCGGCAAGGCGGTAACAGCTGATGAAGCAGCTATTATAGGCGAAGAAGTTGAGGCGCTTTATACCAATGGACCCGCTGGTGGCGGTGGTGTGCGAAAATATGTAAATGAGGTGATAGGCATCGTGTCAATCCTGATCGATAGAAACAAAACAAAGTCATCAGTAATCGTGAAAAGTTATGAGCATTAGACTTTATGATATAGCACACAGCCGTGCGGGTGACAAGGGAAATACACTTATCTTGTCGTTGATCCCTTACGAAGAAAAGGATTATGAATTGCTGTGTAATTTAGTGACTGCGGATAAAGTGAAGGAACATTTTAAAGAGGTGATATACGGTGAGGTTGTCCGATATGAGTTACCCAATATTTCTGCCCTGCAATTCGTATGTCAGCAAGCTTTGGCAGGCGGGGTTACCACGTCTTTAGTTATGGATACGCATGGCAAAACGTTAAGCTATGCACTGCTTGAAATGGAAATCTAATATCATGTAAATTGCGCTATATTTTTTGAGTTTCCGGTATGACATTGCTACTTGTCCGATTATTAATACCTATTAGGTATGAATTTTCAATAAAAATAGTTGCATGATCTTTGATTTATCGTCAACTCTGTAAAAAGCAATTTAACCTGAAGATAACGATGGAGATTGCAATCATTGTCCGCCAGATACTGGCTGGACAAGCTGAAATCCACACCTGGCTTTACGGCTTCCAACTACAAAAATTGCATGGATTACTCTGGCTGTAGGGTAATGTTTTTTAGACAGCAAGTAGCCTATATGCGCAAAGTCATGCGGGAATACCTGTTCCAAGTTTGAAATAACAGCACGAGATAACGTCTTCAGCCGATTACATCAATCAGTCTGTAATACTGGTACATTAGCTTAGGATACCCGCTGTTCGAATGGTATCACATGTGGTTTGCCGTTTACGCTGCCTCTGTAGATGCAAGATATGATAGGTCACACAGAGCGGGAAATTATTTGAACACATTTATGGGTTTTTGACTATTGTAGAGCGGATTTTAATAAAATATGCTGATAAAATTGGGAGAGAAAGGTGAATAATTGCTATAATTTTTCCTTTAGAAAGTGTTCAAAAAAATTAACATGTTGAATTTTTTAAACATCTTAAATTTTGCAGCTGTAATTAATGTTTAGTTGCTTTTAATTACATCTTCATATTCTATATACGCCTTTTATCATTATGTAGTATAAAGAATTTGTATTTTAAATTTATATTAAATTATCGCTACATTCGCTTTATAAACCCATTATGTCCCCTAAATGGCTAATTGTTGATCAAGAATTAATTGCGCTTTTAAGAGAAGGCAATAGGGAAGCATTTGCCGAAATTTACCAGCGTTACTGGACAATAATGTATATGCACGCTCTAAAAATGCTCAGGAGCGAAGATGATGCCAGGGATGTAGTGCAGGAAATATTCACCTCGTTATGGCTAAAAGGTCAATCTATAAATCCTGATGTTAATTTAGCCGGATACCTTTTTATCTCCACAAAAAACAAAGTGCTTGACCTCATAGCGCAAAAACGGGTCAGGATGGACTATTTGGGCTCATTAGCGGCATTTGCCGAGGCACATAATAATGAGACATTGACGGATATTGAAGAAAAAGAACTAATGCAAGCCCTGCAAAGGGAAATTGAGCAATTGCCTGCCAAAATGAAACAGATATTTGAAATGAGAATAAACAGGCACCTTACCTATAAAGAAATAGCCGACGAACTGAATATATCCGACAAAACCGTCAAAAAACAGATCAGTAACGCCATCGGGATAATCCGTCCTAAACTTCACCATCTTTCGGTCGTTGTTTTATTGTTATCAAAACTGTAATTTTTATTTTTTTTCATTTTATCTACTACTTCCCCTCCTGGTAGCCGTTTACTTTAAATAACAGCTAATAAAACCATGACCAGGGAACAAGCACAGGAATTACTGACTAAATATCAACTCGGCAAATGTACACCTGATGAGAAGATCCTTTTGGATCGCTGGTATTTTAATGAAGCTGCCAAACAGGCGGTTCCCGACGCACCCCAGCATCCTTTAAAAGAGGAGCAACTGATCTGGAACAGGATACTGAAGGAAATTCCTCTTGACAAAAAAGTACGCCATTTAAAAAAATGGCATTCAATTGCTGCAGCCGCGGCAGTTCTCTTCTTCCTTTCTTTTGGTATTTATTTCTCATCGAAAAAAGCAGTAATTACTAATAAAGTAACCCAAAATCAACCATTAAAAAATGATATAGCGCCTGGTGGTAATAAAGCCATTTTAACCCTTGCCAATGGTAGTCAAATTATTTTAACAGGAGCTAAAAACGGAACCATTGCACAACAAGGTTTAGTAGCCGTTAATAAAACAGCCGATGGCCAAATTATTTATAAAAACGGCCAGGACTCATCTGGTTTAGGCGAAACTGCCAACAAAGTAACTATGAACACCATGACCACCCCGCGCGGCGGTCAGTACTGGGTTGTACTACCCGATGGTAGCAGAGTATTACTTAACTCCGCCTCTTCATTAACCTATCCAACATCATTTAGCGGGAATGAACGTAAAGTTGAGCTTACAGGCGAAGCCTACTTTGAGGTGGCACATAACCCTGCTAAACCATTTAGGGTAAACAGTAACGGGCAAACTGTTGAAGTATTAGGAACTCATTTTAATATCAATGCCTACAATGATGAAGCGGCCATTAAAACTACCCTTTTAGAAGGCAAGGTGAAAGTAACCGATAACGCGAAGCAAAAGGTTCATTTCTTACAGCCCGGTCAGCAGGCTGTTTTTAACGCGCAAACCTTTGAAGTAAACCCGGTTGAAACAGATGGCATTGTAGCATGGAAGAACGGACAATTTGTGTTTGATGGAGATAACATACAATACATTATGCGTATGGTATCAAGATGGTATGATGTTGATGTGACCTATAGCGGTGCAGCTCCTGATGATATTTTTGGAGGCTCAGTTTCGCGGTTTGGTAATGTATCAGAGGTGTTAAAAACCCTGCAATTAACAGGAAAGGTCCATTTTAAAATTGAAGGACAAAAAATAATAGTATCTAAATAACCAATTAGAATTAATTCACCAAATTATAAACCCAAAAATCAAAGTGCTTATGAGGAAGACATTACCAACGTAATATTAAAACCACCATTAAAGGGTACTCAAAAAAAACGTGAAGATGTACCACCACCTTCACGCCAAATGCCTGGGCTAACCCTTCCTGTCCGTCAGTCGACGGAAAGAAATTAATTATAGGTCAATAAAATCATGTTTAACCCAAACCATACAAAAGTATGAAAATATATGCTTTTAATACAGGTATGCCAAAATTGTGGCTGCCTAAAAAGTTTTTATTAGTTATGAAAATAACTACGCTTCTTATAATAGTTGCCATCATGCAGGTCAGCGCTACGACCTTCGCACAAAAGATAAATCTTTCTGAAAATAATGTGCCTTTAAAAAAGCTATTTAAGGAGATCAAAAGACAGAGCGGTTACAATTTTGTGTATACTGAAGGTATGCTCAAAGATGCTAAACCGGTCAATATTCACCTCAACGGAACTATAGATCAAGTACTTGATCAGATTTTTTCAGATCAGCAGTTAACCTATACCATCACTAATAATACAATTGTAGTAAAGGAAAAAGAAAGGGTTCGGGCCGCTGCCGCCATTCCCATTACGGTAAGTGGAACAGTCACTGATGAAAAAGGAGAGCCCATGCCCGGCGTTACAGTAACTATAGTAGAAACCAAAAAGTCGGTATTTACCGATAATAATGGTCATTACAGCCTCACTGCCGACAGTAAACAAACGCTGGTGTTTTCTTTTATAGGGTATAAAAAATTGAGTGTTCCTATCAATAACACCCCGCTTATCAATATAACCATGGAGCCTTCATTAAAGGACCTGACCGAGGTGGTTGTAGTGGGGTACGGTACGCAAAAGAAAGTAAACTTAACCGGTGCGATAGCCAGCGTTGGAAGCGAAAAATTAGATAGCCGCCCGATTGTAAACCTCGGGGATGGATTAAATGGACTTATCCCCAATTTGAATGTTAACATCAATAATGGGCAACCCGGAACCGGATCAAGCTTTAATATCAGGGGATATACAACCATTGGCGCAAATTCGAGTTCAGCGCCATTGGTGCTGGTTGATGGTGTGCAGCGCGATCCTAACCTGATTGATCCGAATGATGTGGCAAACGTTACGGTGTTAAAGGATGCTGCATCTGCTGCTATTTATGGCGGCCGTGCAGCGTATGGAGTCATCCTGATCACTACCAAGAATGGTAAAAAAGGGGCCATGCAGGTAAGCTACTCGGGTTCATATACTACATCAAGGCCCACCAAAATGCCAGCTTATATTAACTCACAGGAATATATCGATATTTTTAACAGCGCACAAAGAACAGGAGCAAAAAGCGGCGGCTACACCTCAAGCGAGCCATTTACAACGCAGGATTCAACCATGATTTCGGCCTATTTCAAAGACCCTGCTCATAACCCGTCGGCATATGTTGATCCGGGTAATCCGTTGCGGTACAAGTACGTAGGTAATACCGACTGGATCAAGGTGCTTTACCCCGGCTGGGCGCCGCAACAACAGCATTATCTGTCTGTTTCAGGAGGCGAAGGTAAAACAACCTACTCCGCCAACATGGGGTACTTTACACAGGATGGCTTAGAGAAAGTGGCCAATCAGGTGTACAAAAGATATACGCCAACCTTAAAGGTAAATTCAGATGTTACCAAATGGCTTACATTCAATTTGAATATGTCCATGACGCATACAGATAATAACCAAAGCGCTTATACAAACCAATCCAACCAGGGTGGCGCGTGGATTCCCACTGATCTTCGTCCGGTAATGCCGGTTTATAATCCGGACGGTCATTATTCAGGACAGGGGAATTACACCAATCCGGTAGCTGTAATTGCGCAGAATGGCAGGGACATTGAGTCGCAAAATGATTTCTGGACAACAGGCCGCATTATATTAAAACCAGTTGATCACTTAACCATAACATCTGATTATACCTGGAACAGCTTTACCGCTTTTGACAGGTTGCAGCTTATTCCATTTAATGAATATGGCGTTGATGGAGCTTTCCTGAACGTGTTTCCCCATACTAACCCATCAAGAGTGTCAGAATACAGGCATAATGACAATTATAATGCTTTTAACGCTTATGCTACGTACGAAAACACTTTTAATGCCAAACACTATTTTAAAGCGCTGGCTGGTTATAATCAGGAATACTTTCACTATGTATTAAGTAATGCTACTGCCAGAAATCTCATAGACCCTACATTACCGGCTATAGGAACCAATAATGACCCTAAACCAGTTGTTGGTGGCACAGAAACCCAATCAGCCCTCATCGGTTCTTTTTTCAGGTTGAATTACATTTATGATAAAAGATATTTGTTAGAAATTAACGGCAGATATGACGGTACTTCCCGTTTCCCGGCCGATCACCGCTATGCTTTTTCACCGTCGGTGTCAGCAGGCTGGAACATTGCCGAAGAATCTTTTATGCAGGGCACCAAGAATATAATTAATGAGTTAAAATTAAGGGCTTCTTACGGGCAATTGCCAAATCAACAGATCCAATCCGGGAATGTATCATCCGGAGCACAATATCCTTATATCGCTACACAGGGGGCTGGAACGGTGGATTATTTATTCAATAATCAGCCGGGTGTAACTGTTGGCACCCCCGGGTTAATAAGTAATGACCTTACCTGGGAAAAAGTACAAACCAAAAATATCGGACTCGATTACGCCATATTAAATGACAAGCTGAGCGGTAGTTTTGATTATTTTATAACCGACACCAAAAATATGCTGGTTAACGGACAGCCATTACCAGCCGTTTTAGGAACCGGGGCACCATTAAAGAATGCCGCTAACCTGCGTACCAAAGGCTGGGAATTAAGTGTAAGCTGGAAGGATCGCATGTTTAACAACCAGTTGTTTTATAATGTAACACTTGGTCTGTCTGATGCTTCAAGCACCATTACTAAGTATGATCTTAACCCTAATCTTAGCATAGGTAGTTATTATCCCGGCCAAAAATTAGGCAATATATGGGGATTTGTAACCGAAGGCTTTTATAAAACGGATGCCGAAGCTGCAATGGTTGATAATTCTGCCATAGCGGGTTATACCTGGCTTGCCGGAGATTTAAAATATGCCGACCTGAACCATGACGGAAAAATAAGCAGGGGCAGTAGCACACTTACCGATCCGGGTGACCAAAAAATCATAGGTAACAATACTCCCCGGTACAGGTTTAGTTTTAATTTGAGCCTGGCTTACAAAAACTTTGATTTTACATCATTTATTCAGGGTGTATTAAAAGCCGATTTTGCACCAACTGATTATGTGTTTTACGCATTCCAGGGAAATGAATGGAACCTGCCTTATAAGTACGCCACAGATTACTGGACGTCTCAAAACACCAATGCTTATTTCGCGCGCCCCAGGTTTAATGGTTCCGGAAATCAGCTAACGCAAACCAAGTATCTGCAAAATGCAGCATATGCCAGAATCAAACAGCTAACATTAGGCTATACACTGCCAAATCAATTGCTAAGCAAGTTAAGCATTAAAAAGCTAAGGGTATATGTAACCGGTGCTAACCTTTTCACCATCACCTCTCTTTTTAAAGGGTATGATCCTGAAATTGCAACTAATGGCCAAATCAATGGTAACAATATTTTTCAAACATATCCTATAAACAAGTCAGTTTCTTTTGGCTTGCAGGCTACTTTATAAAAAATATTAAAAAATATAATCATTAATAAAATGAAAACTAAACACATTATATACATGATATTTTTTGCACTGATAGCTTTTGCTTCATGCAAAAAGGATAGCTTTCTTAACCGCAGTCCGCTGAGCGATATCAGTCCGCAAAATTTCTTTAAAAATGAAAGTGATCTGCAGGTTTATTGTAACCAGTATTATTCAGGTTCAAATTTGCCCGTTCAATATTTTGTGAACCAGGACGATGATTCTGATGATAAAACTAATCTATCAATGAACTCGTTTTTGGCAGGCACTTACACCGTGCCAACAACCGGCGGCGGATGGGATTTTAGCTTTATCCGTACCTGTAATTTTTTCCTGGCCAATTATTCAAGGGCCACTATCAGCGATGATATAAAAAACATATACGTGGGAGAAACACTGTTTTTCAGGGCAAATGACTTCTGGAAAAAGGTGAAAACTTTTGGTGATGTACCTTATGTAAACAAATACATTACCGATACCTCAAAGAGTGTTTTGTATGGCACCCGGATGCCGCACAAACAAGTGATGGACTCAGTATTGAAAGATCTAAACTTTGCTGTCGAACATCTGCCTGTTAACGCAGCCGACGGGCGCCTGAACAAATACATGGCGCTTGCCTTAAAAGCCCGTATTTGTTTGTGGGAGGGAACTTACCGCAAGTATTTTGGCGTAGGTGATGAGGCCACTTATTTACAGCAGGCTACCGACGCGGCCGAGCAGATCATAAACTCGGGCCAGTTTGATATTTATAGTACCGGAAAACCGCAAACTGATTACTATAACCTGTTTATACAGGATGAGCTAAAAGGCAATCCCGAGGCTATTATGCCTATGCGGTACCTTACAACGGTATTGACAAATAATTTCGACAGGCAATTGGGCGAAGCCGGCGATGGTTACAGTAAGGATTTTGTGAGATCATTCTTATGTACAGACGGGAAACCAACCTCCCTGAGCCCATTATACAAGGGAGATAATATGCCTGATGATGAAGCCACCAACCGCGACCCTCGTTATAAGCAACAGATAGCAACAAGAGGGTTCGACTTTTTGAATGGCGATCTCATTACATTGCCCCGTATCGGCACTTCTGTTACTTCTACAGGTTATCAACCTATCAAGGGCCGCTCTTCAAGTTTGGCCGCGTGGAATGCGAGTCAGTCAACATTTGATGTGTTTATTTTCAGGTATGCCGAAACATTGCTGATAGAAGCAGAAGCGAAAGCTGAATTAGGCCTATGCACCCAAACAGTATTAGATAACACCATCAATAAATTGCGCGATAGGGTTGGTATGCCGCACATGGTTATTGCTACCCTGGTTAAGGATCCTAAATCTGATTTTCCTGCCTTGCCGGTACTGATAGATGAAATAAGGAGGGAAAGACGCATTGAATTAGGAGCAGAAGGCTTCCGTTTTGATGACCTGCACAGGTGGCACGCCGGTACGCTGATCAACAATCCCGAAACGGTTTTAGGTATGAAACTTACACCGGCACTAAGGGCACAATATCCAACAGACCAGGTGAGCAGCATAGTGGTTGATGCCAATAATTATATAAGGGTGTACCCTGGCTTTAGCCGTACCTGGAATGATAAGTTATACTTATATCCTTTACCAATACAGGAGCTAACACTAAATCCCAATTTGAAACAAAATCCGGGTTGGTAATTAGCGTTCACAATTCATAATCATCCTTTACCCTTGATACTGCTGATGTGCAAACAGCTATACTGTTTGTGCATCAGCAGGTTGTTGCCGCAAAACTAATTTAAATGAAGAAAACTATATATATATCCATATACCTGTTGCTGGGTTACATATCCACAATTTTTGCACAAATACCTGATTGGGAGAATGAAGCGGTATTTGGCATCAATAAGGAAACCACACATGTAACTTATATACCTTATGCAGGTACAAATGAAGCTTTGAAAGGAGTGTCAGAAGCCTCGCCTTATTATTTTACGTTAGATGGCAGCTGGAAATTCAACTGGGTAAAGCAGCCCTCAGAAAGGCCGCAGAATTTTTACCGGAATGATTTTAACGATGGCGGGTGGAAAACAATCCCTGTACCGGGTAACATGGAAATGCAGGGTTATGGGACCCCCATTTACACCAACTTTATTTATCCCTTTCAGCCCGTACCGCCAAAAGTAATTAGCCGGTCGCCACCTGATTGGACGGTGAGCAAAGAGCCCAATCCGGTAGGCTCCTATAGGCGCAGCTTTGATATACCTGCAAGCTGGAACGGTAAAGAGATGTTTGTACATTTTAACGGCGTGCAAAGCGCATTCTATATCTGGGTGAACGGGCAAAAGGTAGGCTATAGTGAAAACAGCATGAGCCCAGCCGAATTTGATATCACCAGATATGTAAAACCAGGCAAAAATAATATAGCGGTTGAAGTATATAAATATAGCGACGGAAGTTACCTGGAGGACCAGGATATGTTCAGGTTCAGCGGAATTTTCAGGAGTGTATTTGTATTTGCTACCCCCAAATTGCACCTGCGCGATTACTTCATGCAATCTGATCTGTCGGCTGATTTTTCATCAGCCAGATTCTTGGTTAAAGCCGCTGTAAAAAATGACGGAGCTAAAAGATCAGCAGGAGGTACACTGGAGGTAAATATATACCAGACTGATGGTAAACTATTGAACGGATCTGTCTTTATTACACAGGATCTCGCCTCAATTAATGCTGGTTCAGAAAAAAGTTACCAATTGGCCGGTAACATCAGCCATCCGCAGCTGTGGTCGGCAGAAACGCCTAACCTGTATAAGGTTGTTTTTACGCTGAAAGATAAAAAAGGCAATATACAGGAGGTGTTAGCATCGGAGTTTGGCTTTCGTAAAGTGGAGATCAAAGACAGTCGCTTGTTTGTAAACGGGAAACCTATACTACTAAAAGGTGTTAACCGCCACGAAGTACATCCCAAATATGGCAAAACCATCCCGCTTGAAACCATGATCACGGATATCAGGCTGATGAAACAATACAATATCAATACGGTTCGTACCTGTCATTACCCGGATGATCCGGCCTGGTATAAGCTCTGCGATGAATATGGGTTATATGTTATAGACGAAGCCAACCTGGAGACCCACGGCATGGGCGACCAACTGAGTCGCGACCCCAAATGGAAAGCCGCTTATATTGACCGCGAAGTAAGGCTGGTGGAGCGGGACAAGAACCATCCATCGGTGATCATCTGGTCGATGGGTAATGAATCAGGCGGGGGCGAGAATTTTGTATCAGGCAAAGCAGCCATCCTGAACCTTGATCAATCGCGCCCTATACATTATGAAGGGCAGAATGAGGTAGCCGATATAGAATCAAGCATGTACCCATCTATCGGCGACCTGACAAAGGAAGGTGAGAAAGTATCCCCAAAACCATTTTTTATGTGCGAGTATGCACATGCCATGGGTAATGCCATCGGCGACCTGAAAGAATACTGGGATGCTATTGAATCGCACAAACGATTGATAGGGGGCTGTATCTGGGAATGGGTGGACCAGGGAGTGAATAAAGCTATCCCCGGTGATACTTCAGGTAAAACATTTTTTGCTTACGGCGGCGATTTTGGCGATAAACCCAATGACGGCACATTCAGCATCAAAGGACTGATCACATCAGACAGGCAGGTTAAACCCGAGATAGAAGAGGTAAAGAAAGTTTACCAGTACATCAGTATAAAAGCAGCGGATATATTGCAGGGAAAAATAAGCATCACCAATAGATACGCCTTTATTAACCTGAACCAGTTTGACCTTACCTGGTCGCTGGCTGCGGATGGCAAGGTGATCCAATCGGGCACATTGCCTGCTTTAAATCTGCCTGGCGAACAAACAACAACTATCCGGATCCCTTACATCAAACCCGCCCTGTTTGCTGGTGCGCAATACTGGCTTACCGTATCATTTAAGCTGCGCGAGGATAATGTATGGGCAAAGCAGGGACATGTAGTGGCCTGGGAGCAGATGGCAGTTCCTTTTGAAACACCTGCCATACCTGTGATAAATACAGCGAGGATAACTGATATGGATCTGAAACAGGATGACCGGCAGGTAGCTATCTACGGCAAAACATTCCATGTGGTATTTGATAAAACGGCCGGGACTATAGCCTCTTTAACCTACGGAGACAGGACAATTATCAGCAATGCTCAAAATGGCCCCATGTTTAATCTTTACCGCGCCCGTATGGATAATGACCGCACCAAAGAACGCGGCCCTTACATTGAATGGACAAAAGCAGGTTATGACAGTTTACAGTACACCCTTAAAAGTTTCAACCTGAACAAAAATGACAATAAACAGGCAACCATAACAACGATTACAGATGCGGTAACACGTTCAGGCTTTAAAATAACCAGCACGATCACCTATACAGTTTACGGAAATGGCTTTATCAATGTAGCGGCTCAATTCAGCCCTGGTAAAAACGATCTGGATATTCCGCGTTTGGGCTTGCGTATGTTTTTAAAGGAAGGACTGGAGAACGTGGAATGGTATGGACGTGGGCCGCACGAAAATTATTCGGACCGGAAAGAATCTGCAGCGTTTGGGCAATACCAAAGAACAGTAAGCCAGATGCTTGAACAGTATGAGCGGCCACAGGGTATGGCAAACCGGGAAGATGTACACTGGCTTAAAATAACCGATGAGGAAAATAATGGCATAGAGATAGTTGCCAATGGTAAACTGAACTTCACCACGTTGCACTATACTGATCAGKATTTGTGGAAGGCAGAACATTTGTACCAGTTAAAGCCCCGCAAAGAAACCGTATTAAGCTTGGATTATGAGCAATTGGGGATAGGCAATGCTAGCTGCGGGCCAACCCCGTTGCCGCAATACTATATTCCGGCCAGTCCGGCCAGTATTTCATTTAGTATCCGTCCGTACAGCCCTATTGTTGGAGATGCAAATGATTATGCAAAACCAGTAATAAAGAAATAAAGCCAATCATTTAAAATAGATCAGCATGAACTTTATACAAATAAAAAAGCATCTAACCTTTATTGCGGTAATTGGTGTTTTAATTCCGTTGTCTGTAAATGCACAAGTAGCCCCAACGCCTGTTGGGCCCGTACCTAATGTCAGGCAAATAGAATGGTACCATCGCGAAATAATAGCTTTCTTGCATTTCGGGATGAATACATTTGCCAATGTTAATGAGGGGGATGGAACAGCAAGTCCCCGGTTATTCAATCCTACAGCATTAGATTGTAACCAATGGACAAGCGTACTCAAAAGCGCGGGAATTACCACTGCTATTTTTGTTGCCAAACATGCAGATGGTTTCTGTAACTGGCCAACTGCACATACCAATTATTCGGTAAAAAATAGTCCATGGAAAAATGGTAAAGGTGATGTTGTAAAAGAGTTTACGGATGCCTGCAAAATAGCCGGAATAAAAGCGGCAATATATCTTGGGCCATATGACAGGCACGATTCCCGATATAGAACACCCGATTATAGCGATTATTATGCCGGCCAGCTATCTGAGTTGTTAAGGAACTATGGGCCGATCTGGGAAATATGGTGGGACGGCGCGGGTGCTGATCAACTTACAGAGGCTTATTATCAGCGCTGGGCAGATACAGTGCGCAAACTGCAACCCAACTGTGTTGTTTTTGGGACTAAGAACTCTTACCGCTTTGCAGATTGCCGTTGGGTTGGAAATGAGTCTGGTATATCTGGTGATCCATGCTGGTCAACCATTAACCCCACTTCTATCAGAGATGAATCTGAGCATATTGCTCAATTAAACCAGGGCGAAATTAACGGCAGTGCCTATGTACCGGCCGAAGTTGATGTCTCTATTCGTCCAAGTTGGTTTTATCACCAGGAGGAAGATGCCCATGTGAAAAGTGTTGCTGCATTATGGGATCTTTATTTCAATTCTGTAGGTCGCAATAGTGTGCTATTATTAAATTTTCCGCCTGATAAACGAGGGTTGATCTCGTCTATTTATGCGCAAAGAGCTGATAGTTTACACTATTTGATTAATGGTACCTTTAAAAAAAACCTTGCCGGCGGTGCTACTATCAAATCGCTTCATCCCCGTGGAGGGAAATTTAGACCATCTAATATGGTAGATAACAGTGAAAATACTTATTATGCAACAAGCGACAATAATGCTACTGATACCATAACTTTTAACCTTGGTTCAAAGAAAACATTTGATGTATTAATGCTGCAGGAGGTTATAGAACTTGGTCATCGCACTACAGGGTGGTCTGTCGACTATTCCGCAAATGGAAAAGATTGGACTCCCATCCCCGAAGCAACAGAAAAACAGTCTATAGGTTATAAATGGCTTATAAAATTTAAGCCTGTAACAGCATCAAAAGTCAGGTTGCGTGTCACATCAGGCAAGGCATGTTTAGCAATTCATACATTTGGTATTTATAAGCAGCAATCGTTAAAACCAGATGCTACCAATTTCAGTGGTCTATAGCCTAAATAATAAAAAACATACCATTTTTAAAATAGCATATCTATGAAAAGAATATTGACTCTCTTGTGTTTACTGACTGTATCGGCCGCCATATTTGGGCAGCAGTCACCAAAACCTTACGGCGTGTTACCAACTCAAAGGCAATTAAAATGGCACGAAATGGAGATGTATTGCCTGATACACTTTGGCGCCAATACTTATCTGGATCATGAGTGGGGATACGGCGACGAAGATCCCAAACTGATCAACCCCACACAGTTTAATGCTAAACAAATTGTTGGGGCGGCCAAAGCCGGTGGTTTTAAGGGGATAATTGTGGTAGCCAAGCACCATGATGGCTTGTGCCTTTGGCC